>JANYAJ010000431.1 GCA_025361385.1 Nitrospira sp. | reverse complement strand
GCCGGAGCTGATTCAGGATGAGGCGACAGCGGAGCGCTTATGTCAGGAGGTGCTACACCTCTTGCGCGATCCGTCGGCTTATAATGATATGAAAGCAGGGCTGCGACTGGTTCGGGAATCATTGGGAGAGCCCGGTGCCTCTCGCCGAGCCGCAGAGGTGGCATTGTCCGAATGTCGACGCTAGATCGCTTGATACGACTGTTTCGTTATCTGAAGCCCTATCGGGTTCGCTTGGGTGCGGCCTTCGCCTGCTCAGGCCTGGTGGCGGCTTTCTCCGGCGCCTATGCCTGGCTCGTCAAGCCGGTCCTCGACGAGATCTTCATCAACAAGCACGAAAGCCTTCTGCTCGTACTGCCACTCGCATTGTTCACGGTGTCGGTGCTGAAGAGTGCGTTCAACTACGGGCAAAACTATCTCATGAACTACGTCGGGAATCAGGTGATCACCGACATCAGACAAGAGTTATTCGGGAAGCTCATTCGGCTGCCCATTCCCTACCACGATGTGAATACGTCGGGGCGGCTGGTGTCCCGTGTGGTGAACGACGTGTCGTTGATGGCCAACGCGGTGGCCGGCGTCCTGAAGGATATTTTTCAGCAGGGCCTCACGTTTCTCGCGATGATGGGCGTCATCTTCTATCAGAATTGGCGGCTGGCCGGTCTCTCGGTCATCGTCATTCCCTTGGCCATATTCACGATGGTGCGGATGGGGAAACGGCTGCGAGCGCTGGCGGCCAGCGGGCAGGAGCGGATGGGGGATATGGCCTCGACCCTTCAGGAAACATTGTCCGGCATTCGCATGGTGAAGGCCTATGGGCGGGAAGAGACCGAGGAGACGAGATTCCAACTGAGCAATCGGGCCTTCCTGAGTACGACGATGAAGGCGATCCAAGTCTCGTCCCTCGGGTCGTCGCATATGGAAGTGATCGGTGTGGTGGGGGTCGCGGCGATTATCTGGTATGGCGGATTTCTCGTGATCAATGGCTCCATGACGCCGGGTGAGTTTTTCTCGTTTCTCACGGCGATGTTCATGGCCTATACCCCGCTTCGCCGGTTGTCCGGTTCCAATAATTCCATTCAACAGGCCTTGGCCGCGGCGGAGCGAGTCTTTAGCGTGCTCGATCTCCAGACCGAGCAGGATGCGGAGCGAGGCCGGTTGGAGTTGCCGCGTGTGGCGCAGGCGGTGACGTTTGAGGACGTGACATTTTTGTATGAAAGCCAGGCCGTGCCGGCGCTGAATGACATCAATCTGACGATTCGCGCCGGAGAAATGGTGGCGCTTGTCGGCAGCAGTGGCAGTGGAAAGACGACCCTGGTCAATCTGATTCCGCGCTTTTACGAACCGACGGCCGGTCGTGTGCTCATCGACGGAGTCGATATTCAGTCCTACAGCCTGCGTTCGCTGCGTTCGCAGATGGGTATGGTGTCACAAGATGTCGTGTTGTTCGACGACAGCATTCGGAACAACATTGCTTTTGGGCGGCAGGATGCGACCGATGAAGAGATTGTGCAGGCTGCGCGATCGGCCTATGCCCACGATTTCGTCGAACGTCTTCCGCAGGGATATCAGACGGTGGTGGGAGAAAAAGGGGTGAAGCTTTCAGGCGGCGAACGGCAGCGCTTGGCCATCGCCCGCGCAATTTTGCGCGATCCCCCTTTGCTCATTCTCGATGAAGCCACGTCGGCCTTGGACACCGAGTCCGAGCGGGTCGTCCAACTGGCGCTGACCAACTTGATGAAGAATCGGACGACCGTTGTGATCGCCCATCGGCTGTCCACGATTCAACGGGCCGATCGGATCATGGTCTTGGCTAAGGGCTCGATCGTCGAAGTCGGCACGCACGACGAATTGCTTCGGCGCGGAGGCCAATACCAGCGGCTTCACGCCATGCAATTCCAGGATGTGCCCGATGCATAAGGTAGATGTGATGGGTGATCGGCGATGAGTGATGCGCGTAAAGCAGGAACAGGCGTGAAGAAGCGAGTCGAGACATGGGTGAAGCTCTCACTCCTCCCTCCCGTCGGGGCGTCAATCATCCGAGGACTGACCGGGTCGATGCGAATGGAGTCGCAGGGCCACGAACAGGTGGATGCTTTGTATCGTGAGGGGCGGCATATCATTCTGGCGTTTTGGCATGCGCAGCAGCTCATGGTCCCGATAGGCTATCGGGGAACAGGCGCCAACGTTTTGATCAGCCAGCATCAGGATGGTGAGATCATCGCACGCATCATCTCTCGATTCGGGCATCGGGCGGTGCGTGGATCGAGCACCAGGGGTGGGGCGCTGGCGTTGCGAGAATTAATTCGCCTCGGGCGATCCGGTGCGGATCTTGTCGTGACTCCCGATGGGCCTAAGGGGCCCCGCCAGGTGGCGAAGCTTGGAGTGGTGCAGTTGGCGAAGGCCACCGGGCTTCCGATTGTGCCGTTAGCCTTTAGCTGCTCAAAAAAAAACTCTTCGCAAGCTGGGATCGGTTCATGGTCCCATTCCCCTGGTCTCGGGGTCTCTACCTGTGGGGCGCCCCCATCTGGGTGCCGCGAGACTCTGATGAACAGGCGTTGGAAGCAACACGTCTGGAACTTGAGACAGTCTTGAATCGACTGACGGATCAGGCGGAAGAGGCGTTGAAGGTCTAGCCGTCAGTTGTCAGCCTTCAGCTCTGCATGAGACTGTGCTGACTGCTCATGGTTGACTGCTGAGAGCTCATCATATGTGGCGTCTCCTCTATAACATTGTGCTCCTGCTCATATCGCCGGTCATCTTGGCGGTACTGCTGGCCAAGCAGCGATGCCGGCGTGGATTGCTCCAGCGGCTGGGGTTGAAAGATGGTCCGTCTGGTCCA
>JANYAJ010000397.1 GCA_025361385.1 Nitrospira sp. | reverse complement strand
GTATGAATGGACGCGCGCAGTGGGAGACCAAACAGGCCACCCTCCTTGGGGAGAAACAAGCAAGCTTGGAAGGATTGGAAGGATTGGAAGGGAGTAGCCAGGTGCCCTTCTTGCTCGCGGAACGCGCACGATCAGAATGTGCTCGTTCGACGCGCGCAGTAAAGGGCAGCCTCGGCTACTCCCTGGAGAATTGGTTAGGAAAGTTGAACGGGCTCGCTCACTGGCAGCAGTTTCTCAACTAATCCGCTCTTCACCCTCAGCCCTGACGTTTTACGGTTCCTGGGCCGCGTTCTCTGGGGTGTTGCGGAGATGAGCAATGATGAGTCTGGCGTCGGCGATGGGGTCTGTGGTGAAGGGGGCTTGGTGCTGACGGGTGACAGGGGTGCTTAATCGCTCAGCTGCCTGGCGAATGGGAAGTGGGAAGGATTCGTCCTGCTGAATGTGGCGGAGATGTGCCATCGCATCCCCGTGCCATTGTGGACGAGGAAGTCGGGCTAACCAGGCGTCGGTGGCGAGGGCCACGGCGCGTCTGGCGCAGACGCGCGACTTTCCGTCGTTGCGGTCCCGTTGCGCAGCCTCGGCTGCCGCAAGTTCCTGTTCGATCAGTCTCGTGGTCGTCATCCTTGCAGGCTGCTGGAAAACTCGGTGCATGCGAAAAATACGGCTAAAATACTCCGAGTGACATTCGTGGCCTGAATAACCACAGGATGCTCAAAAAGACCGTCCAGCAAGGCCGCAGCGAGCGACTGAACGCTGAGCTCTGAACGATGAACGCCGAGGTGAGTATCGTTTTTCGTTCCGAGTTCATCGCTCACCGTTCATCGTTTCCAGACTGGCGGACTTTTTCAGCATCCTGCTAGGTCTTTCCGATGTGCAGGGGGAAGCCGCTGGTCATTGTGATCAATTGCAGATATGATCCGCAAGCCGTCGTCGATATATTCGGAAGGGGTCAAGTGGGATAACAGGAGAACCATTTTGCAGGATGCTTAAAAGGCCGTCCATCAAGGCCGCAGCGAATGAATCATTGAACGCTGAAGTGAACATCGTTTTTCGCTTACAGTTCAGCATTCATCGTTCGGCGTTTCCCAGCTGGTGGGCCTTTTCAGCATCCTGCGAGGGTTCAACATACTAAGGGGAGTATGAAACATGGCAGCGAAGGCAATCAAAAGACAGAGCACGAAGACCGCAGTGAAGAAGGCAGTGGGAAAGAAGAAGGCCGCGCCGGTTCGCCGGGCGAAGAAGTCCAAGGCGGCATCCTCTGCGGTTCTGATTTTGTCCGGCTCCACGCCGCTCCGCCGGAGGAAGGCAGCCGAGACCTTGGCCGAAACCCTCAAGGTCGATTTGTTCCGGGTGGATCTGTCGGCGGTGGTGAGCAAGTATATCGGCGAAACCGAGAAGAATCTGAACAACGTGTTCGATAAAGCCGCCGCGAGTGGCTCGATCCTCTTTTTCGATGAGGCGGACGCGCTGTTCGGGGCACGCACCAAGGTCAAAGATGCCCATGACCGATATGCAAATGCGGAGACGGCCCATCTCCTCCTGCGCATCGAGAACCACACCGGAATTGTGATCCTCACAAGCAATGGAAAGAAGCGCATCGAGGAGGCGTTCTCGCCTCAGACTCCGGTGGTCGTCATGGTGGCCACGACGAAGGCCGAGGGAACAAAGAAGAAGTAGGAGGAAGGACACCCATGTTGGTCCTGTGCTCCCGGAACGCGCGCCCTGAGAAGGGCCTCGTTCGACGGGCGCATGTAGCCCAACATGGGTGCCCTTTTAAGAGAGGAGAGCCAAGCAAGCGTGAAAGAGAGCAAGAGTCCAGACCATCCTTCTTGCTCGCGCAACGCGCGGCTTCAGTAAGCCCTCGTTGGACGCGCGCAGTGAAGGACAGTCCGGCCACTCTACTCAAGAGAGGTAGCGAGAGTTCGACGGCCAGAGAGAGTTGCGGTGGGCCCCTCATTCAAAATTGAAGGAACACATGAAAAGCCATCGTACAGATCTCAGGAGTATCGCTCGTCGTGCCATGGTCGAACGCGACCTCTTGCCTGATTTTTCTGCTGCGGCGATGGCCGAGTTGGCGCATATACAGACTGCCGCCACCGACTCGCATGCGAACCTGCGTGACTTAACGGGGCTGCTCTGGGCCTCGATCGACAACGACGATTCCCGGGATCTCGACCAGCTGACCGTAGCCGAGCTGCGTCCCGATCGGTCTGTGAAAATCCTGGTTGCGATTGCCGACGTGGATGCGTTGGTCAAGAAGGACTCCGCCCTGGACGGTCATGCCAAACACAATACGACCTCAGTCTATACGTCCGGCGACATGTTCCCCATGCTGCCGGAAAAGCTGTCGACCGATCTGACCTCTCTCGGTGAAGGGGAAGACCGCCTTGCGGTCGTCGTGGACATGACGATCACGGAAGATGGAGTGGTGCGCAGTTCGACTCTCTTTCGAGCCCTGGTCCACAATCACGCGAAGCTGGCCTATAACGGCGTCGCGGCTTGGCTCGCGGGTGAAGCGCCGGCGCCTGAGCGGGTCACGGCTGTCTCCGGTCTCGACGCGCAACTTCGGCTCCAAGACCAGGTCGCGCAGCGGCTGAAAGTGCGACGGCACCAGCAGGGAGCCTTGAGTCTTGAAACGATTGAGGCTCGAGCCGTGTTTGATGGTGAGCTGTTGACCGATCTCAGGGTTGAGCAGAAGAATCGCGCCAAGGAACTGATCGAAGACTTTATGATTGCCGCGAATCAGGCGACGGCATCCTATCTCAAGGGAAAGGGCGTGCCTTCCTTCCGCCGAATCCTGCGCTCTCCCGAACGGTGGCTGAGGATTGTCGAGGTGGCGGCCCGCTGGGGTGAGCCGTTGCCTCCTGAGCCGGACGCCAGTGCGCTCGAAGGGTTTCTCGTGAAGCGTCGGAAGGCCGACCCCCTCACTTTTCCCGATCTCTCCCTGGCCATCGTGAAGCTCATTGGTCGAGGCGAGTATGTGCTGGACCAGTCGAAAGATGGCGCACCAGAACATTTCGGGCTGGCGGTGAGGGGCTATACCCATTCTACGGCTCCCAACCGGCGGTTCCCCGATCTCATCACTCAACGGCTGGTCAAAGCGGCGCTGGCCGGCGCGCCCACGCCCTACAAGCCCGAAGAATTGAAGTATCTGGCCGACCATTGTACCGTGAAAGAAGACGATGCGGAAAAGGTCGAACGGCGGCTTCGTAAATCCGCCGCCGCCCTCTTGCTCGAATCACGGATCGGGCAGCGCTTCGACGCCATCGTGACGGGCGCCTCAGAGAGCGGCACGTGGGTCCGGCTCCTTGAGCCGCCGGTCGAGGGAAGAGTCGTAACGGGCACGAGCGGCCTCGACGTCGGAGACAAGGTGCGAGTGGAACTCATCAGCACGGACGTCGAACGGGGATACATCGACTTCGTCAGAGTCGGAGCGTGATGGAGACCGATGATCTTCTGTGCTCGTTCGACGCGCGCAATCGAGGATCGACCAGGCTATCCTTGAAAATGAAATGAGTAAATCGGGATAACGTGCGGAGAGGAAGATCCGTCAGTTCCCATCCCTAAAGAGATACCGAGCGAGCTTGGAGGGATCAATGAGATGGGTCCGACGAGTCACTTCGTGAGGACGCATTTCTCGTAGAGATCTTTCAGTCTGCCTGTCGGATCGTAGCGAGTCTTGAGCTGGCGGTAGGTAGGTTCGTCGTACAGCTGCCAAAACTCTTCACGCGAATAAAACGAATTCGAATAGAGCGATTTCTTGCCCCCCAGCTCCCGAACCTTGGCTTCTATTTCTTTATTGAAATAGCCCTCCTCGTGGTCGCTTCTGATTGCATCCCAGAATCCGAAGTTGACATAGAGCGTCCGGGGATTCATGGGATACATCGGATAGGAGACCGATGGATCATAGGCTGCGACCGGACAGATCCAGACAGGCTTGATGCCGATCTCTTGATTGAAGAACCGTGCAAAGGCCGGTGCCTGTTCAATCGGGATCTCCACGTCCTGAATCACCGCCTCTTGCCGCCCGCCAAGCATTCTGGCTCCCAGCTGCGCGATGCGTGAGGTATTGAACAGCTTGCGCAGCTTCCAATAGGTCGTGGAGTTCAGGTGCTTCTTTCCCCATAGCCAGCGTACGAGCGGATGCTGTACGAGGAAATGTTTTGAACACCAGAACCAATCGGTATCCCATCGCCAGAGATAGTCGTGCGTCGTGAGGTAGTCGATCTTGTTGCGCGGGATCGATTGATAATAGATGTGCCGATCGGTGTAATCGCTGAGCCATTCGGCTTGGTCGACAAACGTACCGGTCGTGAGATAGAGCTCCTGTTCATCGAACAGCGTGCCGTCAACAAAATCCACTTGCCTGTCCCGGCAGACCTGTCCCAGCGCTTGGAAATAGGTATCGAGGTCCGAGTAGCGCTCGTGCCGTAGTGTGACGAATTTTCTGACAGGCACGAGCTGCACCTTCACTGTGAGTGCATAGCCCAGCGTGCCATAGGAATTGGCGAAGCCGAAGAATAACTCCCTGTGCTCGTTGTTTTTGGTGGCTACCACAATGGTTCCATCGGGTAGGAGGACGTCAATCTCCAGTATGGTTTCGTGGACAAACCCGTACTTGAACGAGGAGGATTCGATGCCGATTCC
>JANYAJ010000373.1 GCA_025361385.1 Nitrospira sp. | reverse complement strand
TGAAGAACATCAAGATGCTCGCCGGGCGGCCACTGATTTCTTACATGGTGGAGGCCGCGGTCGAGAGCCGGTTGCTCGATCGTGTGATCGTCTCGACGGACCATCCGGAGATTGCGCGAATCGCGCGCGAGTACGGGGCGGAGGTCCCATTCATGCGGCCCGCCGATTTGTCGGAAGACGTGGCCTCCGAACTGGTGACGCAGCATGCCGTGCAGTTTGTCGAGGCGCAGGGCTACCAGGTCCGCATTGCCTTGACGATGCAGCCGACCACGCCGTTTTGCACGAGCGAGGATATCGACGCCTGTATTGCCAAGATGCTGGAGACGGATCTGGATACGGTGTTGACGGTCTGTGAAGTGCATGAACGGCCTGAATGGATGTACCGCCTCAACGGCGTGCTGGCCGTGCCATTCACCGGCACCCTGGTTCAGGGCGACGCGGGGATCAGCCAAAAACTCCCGAAGCTCTATATTCCGAATGGCGCGGTCTGGGCGACGAGACGGTCGGTCCTGATGGAGCAGAATCTGATTACCGGGCCGCACAGTGGGATGGTGATCATGTCGCGGGAGCGGTCGGTCGATATCGATGAACCGGTGGATTTTGTGACAGCCGAAGCAATGGCAAACGAACTGATGAAAGTGAGGGCCTAAATCATGGCAAAATTGATCGGCAACTATACCGTACCGGGACAGACCGCAGAGAACGCGAAGTCGGGTCAGGCGGATGAGACCGAGCGTGAGAAGGCTGAAGGCGCCCATCAGGCCCAGGTATCCGAGTTCGAGCGCCGCGCGATGGGGAAGCTCGGCGGCAGCATCGCGTTCGTCATGAAGGGCAAGAACGTGCTCTGGACAGGGGATAAGGCGGCAAGCCCAAGCAAGGGGACCGGCAATGAAAAGTAGTCTGGATCGAGCCTGCATAGACCTAGTCGCCCAAGCGACGTTTCAGAAGACGGCGGAGATCGGCTTTGCCCATGCGAAGCAGAACCTGCCCTATATGAAACAGACGGTCTTGGACTTGCCGCGCACCAGTCCTGAGAAGGGCACCTCGGCGATCAGCATGGCGGCAGGACCGAGCCTGCATCGGCGCGAGACCATCCAGAAGATTAAGCAACTCAACTACCGTGGCACGCTGGTCGTCGCCGATGGGGCGATGGGCCATTGCTTGAGGAACGGTGTGATACCCGATTATGTCGTCTGCGTCGACCCGCACCCGACCTGGATCATCCGTTGGTTCGGAGATCCTGATCTGGCCAAACGGGAGGACGATGATTACTTCCGCCGGCAGGATCTGGATCCCGCGCTGAACACGAAAGAGCGGGAGCGTAACGATGAATTGATCCGGCTGGTCAATGAGCATGGACATAAGATCAAGGTCATCATGGCGACCTGTGTCGCGCCGAATGTGGTGGCCCGCTGCCGCGAAGCCGGGATGCCGCTCTATTGGTGGAATCCGATCTGCGACGACTACGATGCGCCGAACAGCCATACCAGGCGTCTCTACGATTTGACTGGCATGCCCTGCATGGTGACCGGTGGCAACGGCGGGGCCTCTGCCTGGATTTTCGCCAACGCCATTTTAGAGAAGTCGCCCGTGGCCTTCGTCGGCATGGATCTCGGGTATGCCCCAGGTACGCCGCTGTCCAAGACCCAGTACTACCATGAGCTGATCAAGTTCTATCCGGAGGATCGCCTGAGCGAAGCCTACATCGAGATCCATAATCCCTACCTCAACGAAACCTGGTATACCGACCCGACCTACTACTGGTATCGGCAATGCTTCCTGGATGTGGTGAAGCAATCGGGATGGACTGCCTATAACTGTACGGAAGGCGGCACGTTGATCGGTGAAGGCATCGAATGGATGGCGCTGGATCAGTTCATCAAAGAACAGCAGAGAAGCTATCAGCTGTCAGCCGTCAGCTAGGAGCTGATTGCTGAGAGCTGACCGCCGAAAGCTAAGGAGAGAGAAATGGCCAAGGTTTTAATCATCAATCCCGTGATTCGAGCCGAAGACGATCCCCGGCATGTGCCCTATGGATTGGCATTGATTGCCGCGGTGGCGAATCGTGAAGGGCATGCCATTCAAGTGTTCGACGCGAACGGCTGGCGCCCGACCGACGAGGAGCTGATCGATGCCATCAAAGCGGATACCTGGGATGTGATTGCCACCGGCGGCATCACGACCGCGTATGGATATATGAAGAAGAGCGTCGAGTTCGCCAGGCAGTACGCGCCCGATGCACTCATCATGATGGGCGGGGGCGCCTTGACCGCCATGCCGAGAGATATTATGGGGTTCTGTCCTCAAGTCGATATCGGCGGCGTCGGGGAGGGCGTGATCACCTTCCCGGAGGTGTTGAAGAAGATCGACGAAGGCCGTGACCGGACGAGCGATTGGTCGGACGTCCAAGGCATTATCTGGCGTAATACGAAGGGTGACATCAAGCTCAATGAGGAACGGCCGCTGTTACAGAACATCGACAGCCTGCCGTTTCCGATGTACGAATTGTTTCCGCTCGACATCTACTTCAAGAACTCCTGCATTCTCTTGTCGGAAGAAGCCATGCTGGCGAAGCGGCGATTGGACATCAATATGTCCTACGGGTGTTCCCTCATCTGCAAGTTCTGCTTTCATCTGGGGCTGACCGGCGACATGAAATATACGGATCAGGAGCAGTCGGACGGCGGCGATGTGGTATTCAACAACGACCGCAATATCCGTTGGCATAGCCCTGAGTTCGTGGTCCGGCAAGTGAAGTATATGAAGGACCGGTTCAACGTCGATTTCGTCTCCTTCCTCGACGAGAACCTCATGACTATGCATGTGTCGACGAAAAAGAAGTGGCTTTTCGAGATCTGCGACCTCTGGATCAAAGCCGGTCTCCAGCCGACTTGTGTGAGGGACGGCGTACCCCATGATCCCAAGACCTGCGACGGCGTCCATTGGGGCGGGACCAGCCATGCGACGCTGGCCTATCCCGAAGTGCTGCAGGCCATGCACAAGGCCGGTTGTACCTATCTCGATTATGGCCTGGAGTCCTTTTCAGACCGCGTGCTCAAGACGATCGGCAAGGGTGCGACGGTCAAGACGAATGAACGCTGTTTGAAGATTACGATGGAAGCCGGCATCAGACCGATTCCCAACCAGATAGTCGGTTTCCCCGATGAGTTC
>JANYAJ010000371.1 GCA_025361385.1 Nitrospira sp. | reverse complement strand
GGGACCATTTCATCAGAATCAACTTCCTTCAGCGCTGTGTAGGCCGCCCCGCGCATTTGATCACGCATGTCCTTCACCATGACGAGGATGAACCCCAGCGCCACCTCTCGGAGGAGGGGGACCTCATCGTGCTTGAGCGCCAGCTCCAACTTGTCGTACTCACCAAGCGCGTCCTTGGGGTTGGCCAGCTTAAGAAAGGCGTGAATCCTCAGCCGTCGGACGTCCGAGCTGAGATTCTGCTCCTTCTCCAGCTTGGCCAACAGATCAATCACTTGACCGTACTGCTTCTTGTCGTAAGCCTCTTGCGCTTCCTTGGGCACCGATGAAGATCCGGCAGCCAAGACCGGTTGACCGACGCCACTCCACACCGTCAACCAGGTAACCGTCACCGCGGTGAACAGATACCAATGACCAAACCGCCTACTCCAATTCCATTCACCCATCGTCTCGCTACCCCCGTCCTTGCGGCGCAGTGGCCGCCATGCGCTTTTTATATCCCTGTGGCTCTTCAAAGTAATAGGCCGGCTGAGGGGACAGTCTAAACCGTTCATACTCAAACGACCACTCCCGATCCCGACTGACGAGCTTCAAGACCACGCCTGTTTCCACGTCGACCCATTCGTAGAACCGCTCAACTCGGCCATGATGGTCGGTTTGAACTTCGAACAGCTTCGCAGTGCGACCGGCAGCCGTCGCGTCACCGACCAGGACTCGCGCCTGCTCCCCCGGTAATGCCTGACTGACCGGGAGCAGATCTTCAGAGTCCAGCCCTGTCACCAGAAATTCCTTCTGTTGGGCCAGCAGATACCAGGTCTCGGATTTATCCAGCCGGATGATTTCGATTGCCGCATACCCGCGTTCGGTTCGAATCGCGTACTTATACTCCAGCCGCAACCGGTCGCCCTTCGCAAACACTTGCGCCTGGAATTGCTTCCCCTTGATCTTCTTGACCAATACACCGGAGAACTCCACCAATGGAGTAGCCGCATCGTCAGCCAGGACATGCCAAGGCATACCCGCCTGCCCCACCCAGAGGGCAAGGCCGAGACAGAAGCTCCACCTCCAAGCTTTATCATCTAGCCTAATGAACATGAACGTTTCGCATGCTATGGAAAACTCTGTGGACGTGCGAGAACTTCTCTACTCCGCATATGTAGCACAAGAGAACGATACTCTCACAGGATGCTCAAAAGGTTTGTCCAGCAAGGCCGCAGACGAATCGAAACCGGAGGCGTACCCTCGGGGGTACGTTGAGAATTTCGATGAGTCGAGAACGATGCTGGCAGACCTTTTCAGCATCCTGTTAGTGCTGATGCTCGACGAGTGGCTTGATGTCGACGGAGTAACCCAGCGTGTCCGGGCCGAAGCGGGGATTATCCATCACCTTGAAGGCGGAACGATTCCCCTTTGGAGCGAGAAGAGAAAGCTGTTCGTGCAATGTGCCGTCCGGCTGGATCGTGACCGTCTTGCTGACACCAGGGCCGGTCTGCGGATGCCACACGACCAACTGATAGGTGCCAGGAGGAATGTTCTCGATCGAAAACTTCCCGGTCGAGTCAGTGAGCGCATAGTAGGGATTGTTGACCGCCATCGCCCAACTTTCCATGTAGGCATGGAAGCCGCACTGCATATAGAACGTCCGACGCCCTTTATTTAGATACACCGGGCCAACCAAAGACTTTCCCGGTGCATGATTGTGGGTCGCATGAATGTCGCCACGGTGATGCTGCTGGTTCATCACCAGCGGCGTATTGAACAACGTGCGCGCGCCTGATTCGAGCGACGTTTCATAACCTTGAATGTCGTGCATCACGGGATCCATGTTAATCACTTCGACGGCATGCCCGTTCCGCACGATCGTCATGAAGGGTTGGAACTTGCAATCACGCGCCTCGATCAAGGGTACGGACGTTTCAAACGGCTTACCGGCTTGAACCCCTTCGAGCAAGACGATGGCGTCTTGCAGGCCTCCTTGAGGGCTCACGACAAAGTCGTGGAGCAGCCTCCACCCTGTGCCGTTGGAGATACGGCCACAATAGACTGGATCTGGAAACGTGATCAGGTTAAAGCCTTTCGGCTCGGGAAGCGCCCCCTTCAACTCAACGATACCTGCAATCGTCCCGCCATGAGGGACCTCCATCACATCGTAGGACCAGACGAATGTAGCGGAGAAGATCAGACAGACTAAACTGACTGCGACATTCACCGCAGCATGAAAGGCGGTGCGAATACGATATCTCTGCATGAGACGATTTCCTTCCAGTTGGAACGATTCTCGGCATCGTATCAAAGGGACATCCAAAGAAAAAGGGGGAGGCCGTTGGCCTCCCCCTCCTTCTGATTCGTCACATCCTGCACAGAGCAGGATCGTCGATCTTACTTCGCTGCGACAGGAATGGCCTGCACCGGTTGCTCAACCGATGCGCTCTTCATTCCCGCACCAGCTCCGTGCAAGGGGAGCAAGCGAGTATCGCCGGACGGCAACACACGCACATAGCCCCATTGTCCTGACTGGGAGTACGGCAACCGCTGGTTGCTGTACACATACTCGCCAGGCAGGCGGTACGGTCCGCCGGCCGATGGCAGGAACGCATCGAGCACTTCCGAACCGGAGAACTCGACCACGCTGATCAGATCCGCGCCGCGCATGAAGGGCTCGATCGGCCACTCATGCTTTTCGACGCTGAACATCCCGTTCTGCTCATTGCTCGCCCCGATCACATGGATACGCACCGGATCGCCCGCATGCGCTTCGATGAGCGGAGTGGCTGGGTCCTCTGGCTTGTCCGCCTTGCAAGGCTGGAACATCTTGCCCAGCGAGCAACGAGCAAAACGGGATGTTCAGCGTTGAGAAGCATGAGTGGCCAATTGAGCCTTTCATGCGCGGCGCAGATATGATCAGCGTGGTCGAGTTCGCCGG
>JANYAJ010000356.1 GCA_025361385.1 Nitrospira sp. | reverse complement strand
TGCCGATGACCTCATTGCCTTCCTCGAGCGCAATACCGCGCACGCCATGCGCCGTACGGCCCATCGGACGGGCTTCGTCTTCCTTGAAGCGAATCGTGATGCCCTTCTTCGTGCCCAACAAGATTTCCCGTTGGCCGTCGGTGACATGCACACTGATAAGCCGATCTCCCTTATCCAACGACAGCGCGATAATGCCACCCAGGCGGGGATTACCGTAGGCCGATAGCTCGGTCTTCTTGATGATGCCCTGCTTGGTCGCCATGACGACGAACCGGTCGTCGCGGAACTCCTTGACTGGCACAGTTGCCGTCACCTTCTCATCGCCGGTCAGCGCCAAGAGATTCACGAGGGCTTTGCCCTTGGCGGCCCGCCCTGCATCCGGTATCTCATGGACCTTCAGCCAATAGACCTTCCCTGCAACCGTGAAGAACAGGAGCGACTCATGCGTGGAGGCAGTGAACAGGGTGACGACAAAATCCTCTTCCTTGACCCCCATCCCGATTTTTCCCTTGCCGCCGCGGCGCTGGGCGCGATAGAGGGTGACCGGGTTGCGCTTGATATAACCGGCATGCGAGATCGTGACGACCACCTCTTCATTCGCGATCATGTCTTCCAGGGTGATCTCTGCTTCTTCTTTCACGATCTGGGTGCGGCGCTCGTCCTTATAGGCTTCCCGCACTTCGATGAGCTCATCCTTGATGATCGTCCGCACCAGCGCTTCGCTGCTCAAGATCGACTTGAGCCGCTCGATTTGCTTCAAGACTTCTTTATATTCTTCGATGAGCTTGTTGCGCTCCAATTGCGTGAGACGCTGGAGCCGCATCTCTAGGATCGCATTCGACTGGATTTCGGTCAGCGTAAATTCACGCATCAAGCCCACGCGGGCTTCATCCGGCGATGGCGCCCGTCGGATCAAGGCAATCACCGCATCCAGGTTGTCGAGCGCAATCTTGAGACCCTCGAGGATATGGGCCCGCTCTTCCGCTTTGCGCAACTCGAAGGCCGTCCGACGCACCACCACTTCACGCCGGTGCTCGATGAAATGATGCAGAATCTGCTTGAGATTCAACACTTCAGGCCGGTTGTTGACCAACGCGAGCATGATGACCCCGAAGGTCGTCTGAAGTTGCGTCAGCTTGTACAGATTGTTCAGCGTGATGAGCGGAATCTCTCCGCGCTTGAGTTCGATGACCACACGAATGCCGTCCCGATCGGACTCGTCGCGCAGATCGGAAATTCCTTTAATCCGTTCGTCGCGAATCAACTCGGCGATCTTTTCGATCAACTTGGATTTATTGACCTGATAGGGCAGCTCCGTGACGATCAGCCGTTCACGATCCGTGCGTTCATCCGTCTCGACCTTCACTTTTGCGCGCAGCGTCAGCAGACCCCGGCCGCTTTCGTATGCGGACTTGATGCCGGCTGTGCCATAGATAAACCCGGCCGTCGGGAAGTCCGGACCAGGAATCTTCTTCATGAGCTGGGGAATCGTGATCTCCGGATTTTCCAAGAACAGCAGCAGCGCTTCGATCACTTCACCGACATTGTGGGTCGGAATGTTGGTGGAATAACCCACCGCAATGCCACCGGCGCCGTTGACGAGAAGATTCGGAATTTTCGAAGGAAGAACCAGCGGTTCAACCAGCGACTCGTCATAGTTCGGCCCAAAATCGACCGTATCCTTGTCGATATCGGCGAGCATATCCTCAGCCACCTTAGTCAGGCGAGCTTCGGTATACCGCATGGCTGCTGGCGGATCGCCGTCGACCGATCCAAAGTTTCCCTGCCCGTCCACGAGCATATAGCGCATGTTGAAGGGTTGCGCCATCCGAACGAGCGTATCGTAGATCGCACTGTCCCCGTGGGGATGGTAGTTCCCCATGATTTCGCCGACGATCTTGGCAGACTTGCGATAGGCCCGGTTCGATGCCAGGCCCATTTCGTTCATGCCATGGAGAATGCGGCGATGAACCGGCTTGAGGCCGTCACGCACGTCGGGGAGCGCCCGGCCCACGATGACGCTCATCGCGTAACTCAGGTACGACGAGCGCATCTCGTCTTCAATGGCGATCTGTCCTAACCGTTCATCAGGGGGCATCTAATTTTCTCCACGGATGCTGAAAATGATCACCAGCTTCGTTCTCGGTTCGTGAAAACCCTCACCCTACACCGAGGGGACACCTCAGCGTTACACGTCCAGGTTTCTGACTTCCAACGCATGGGCCTGAATAAAGTTTCGTCGGGGCTCAACTTCATCGCCCATCAAAATCGTGAAGATCTCGTCGACACCCGGCACATCTTCCAGTTTGACTTTCAGCAGCGTTCGCACTTCCGGGTTCATCGTCGTTTCCCAGAGCTGGTTCGGGTTCATTTCGCCCAGACCTTTGTAGCGCTGGATGCTGAGCCCATGTTTCCCCTTATCGAGAATCGCCTTCACCAACTCCACCGTCGCAGGCTGCAACTGTTCCTGCCCGTCGGTTTTGATCTTGTAGGGCGCCCGGCCAAAGCCGATCGCCGATGGCGAGAGCTTCTGCAACTCACGGAATTCCGCGGAACCGACCAGCTCATGCGTCACATCGAAGCTATGGGTGGCCCCGTTAGCCAGCAGCCGACAGGTAATCTTGTTGGATTGATGTTCTTCGTCCTCAACGATCTCCAACACCGGTGCCAGCTTCGGATAGACCACCGTGAGCGTTTTCTTCACGTTGGCGACGATGGTCATGAGCGCCGTGCGATTCTTGAGCAACTCGCGATCCAGCCCCGGCTCATCCACAAACGCCCGCACCATGCTGGCCTCGTGCGGTTTCTTATTAAGCCGGCCGAGCAACGTCTCGAACGAGATCAACTTCTTGAGAATAGGCAGGAGCCGCCGTCCCGTGACGTAGCCCTGGCTTCCTTCCACGTACACTTCAACATCCTCCACGGCGATGTCGGCCAGATGCTCGTTCAACGCCAGTTCATCCTTGAGGTACCGCTCCGTCTTGCCCTTCTTCACCTTGAAGAGCGGCGGCTGCGCAATATAGATGTAGCCTCGTTC
>JANYAJ010000330.1 GCA_025361385.1 Nitrospira sp. | reverse complement strand
TTTCCAGGATTCGCATGATCTCCTGACTCGACTGGGTATCGAGGTTGCCCGTCGGCTCATCGGCCAGAAGCAATGAAGGCGACGTGACCAACGCCCGTGCAATGGCCACACGCTGCTGCTGTCCTCCCGACAGTTGCGTCGGGTAATGGTCTTCTCTGCCATGAAGCCCCACCCGTGCTAATGCTTCCGCAGCCTTTGCCCGTTGCTCCTTGAGCGAGAGCCCTCGATAGAACAACGGAAGCTGCGCATTTTCGAGCGCACTGGTTCGAGGAATGAGATTGAAGCTCTGAAAGACGAACCCGATCTGTCGATTACGAATTCCGGCTAATTGATCGGCCGTGAGCTGGCCGACCTCGATTCCATTCAACCGATAGTGCCCTTTCGTGGGTTGATCGAGGCAACCCAGCATATTCATCAGGGTAGACTTACCGGAGCCTGACGACCCCATGATGGCCACGAACTCGCCCTGTTCAATCGTAAGACTCAAACCACGCAACGCCTGGACGTCCACGTCGCCGATCCGATAGATCTTCCACACATCGTCGCATTCGATCAGCGAGGCCATCAGCGTTTTCCGTGAAGAGTGAAACGTAAAACGGGCAAGAAGATTATCACGATGGATGTGGCTGGAAATGCAAGTCCTTGTCGCGAGCGACGCTTCACGAGATACACGTCACGCATCTTACATTCCCCTGGTACGCGAGGAGCCCTTCTGTCCGCCGCTCCCGAATCCAGGAGGCAGATCGCTACCACCCTTTTCGCCTTTAGGCCGTTCGATCCCGACAATGACCTGCGTACTTTCAGCCAACGCCTCCGACACAATCTCCGTGGCCACCCCATCAGAAATGCCGGTTTGCACAACAATGGATTCGAGCTCTCCTGCAGGCCCCTGCGTCCACACCTTGCGAGTCGGCGGCATCCCTCCTCTGCCGGCTCCGCCTGAGGATTCTGCTCCTTTCGCCTTGGCTGGCTTACCCCCTTGCCCGGGACGATCTGCCAGGCCCACAGTCGGAGGGGTGAATCGCAACGCGGCATTGGGCACTTTGAGCACAGAATCTCTTTGTGCGACCACGATAGAGACATTGGCAGTCATCCCCGGCTTCAGACGGAGATCTTGGTTGTCCACAGCCACGACCACGTTGTAGGTCACGACATTCTGCACATTGATCGGGGCAAGACGGACCTGACGGATCGTGCCGGAAAATTGATACCCTGGATAGGCATCGACCGTGAAAGTCGCTTCTTTCCCTTCGGCGATCCCACCGATATCCGACTCGCTGACGTTGGTATCGACTTGCATCTTCGTCAGATCAAGTGCGATTAAGAACAGATTCGGTGTGGCAAAACTCGCCGCAATGGTTTGACCGACTTCCACATTTCTGGCGACCACGATCCCGTTCACCGGCGACCGGATCACGGTATATTTCAACTCCAGCTCAGCCGAATTCAACGCGGCCTCGGCCTGTTTCACTTGCGCCCCTGCCACATTCACCTGCGCCTCAGCCCCCTGGAAATTCGTCGCCGCAACGTCGACGTCGTTTTCAGAAACGAACTGCTGCGCCACCAATGATTTCACCCGATCGAGTTCTCGCTTGCGTTGAGCCAAGTCGGTCTTGGCTCTTGCGACATTCGCTTTCGACATTTCAAGATTGCTGGCCGCTTGCTCGCGACGGGCCTTAAAGGGTTCCGGATCAATGACGGCAACAATATCTCCGGCTTTGACGACCGAATTGAAATCGGCATGCAGGCTCTTGATCATACCGGACACCTGCGTCCCCACCTGAACCGAGACAACCGGATTGATCGTTCCCGTCGCAGTCACCAGGGAAATCACCGGCCCTCGCTCAACCGTGGCGGTCCGATAGCGAACCGGGGCTTTGCGCTCCCCGTTAAAGAAGACATAGCCTCCGATGGCTAAGCCAATAGCCAGAACCCCAACGATCAGGATGGCACGACGCATCGATGCATTCTCCCGTTCCCTCAGCTACAGAGATGGCATTGTATCAACAAGACGAGAGGGGAATCACCTGCCGGAAAAGCCCCTTCAATACGCAAAAAAATAAACAGGCCGTCCACCAATGAGGCGGACGGCCTGCAATTCGAGTCACGAGGGCTCGGATTATGGACTGACGCTGATGCGATCCTTAATCATATCGAACGTTTCCTTAGGCACCACATTTTTCGCGACCAACTCGCCCTTCACCCGGTACGGACGATTCGTCACAATGCGATCCGCCACATCTTTGGAGAGACCGAGTACAAGCACCATGTCGCCGACAGACGCCTTATTCACGTTCATGGAAGAAGCCATGGCCTGCGGCGCGTTCACCGCCGGAGGAACAGGGGCGGCTACGGAAGGGGCGCTCGGAGACGGCACCGAATGCGAGAGGCCCCCCGTCACAGAACGCGACTGATCCTTGAGCTCTTTCTGATAACGGGCTACCAGCGCCTTGAGCGTATCGTTGTGCCGCTTCACATCCTCGTATTCATGACGCACAGCCTTGTTCTGCAAGGCGAGTTGCTTCGCGCGATCTTCAAGTTCCTTAGTCCGGCCCTCGATGCTTCCGCGCTCTTTGTCACGGCCATGCTGAATCCGCTCAAGCTCGTCGTGGGAGACCTGCGCCTCGTTCCCGAACTTCACATTGAGATCCTTGAGCGTCTTGACCTGCTGCTCCAACGCATTCTTCTGCGCCCTGGTCCGTTCCAACTCCGACTTCGCCGTATCGACATCGCCCATCGCCTCTTCATATTTCTTTTGACTGACACAGCCGACCATTGCGACTGCGCCAACCATCACAACCGCCGTCATCCATCCTGACTTCATACGAACCTCCCCTTCCACTGAGCATGGTATCGATAACAGATGCCGGCCACCTCGCCTCAGCCCTGTGGCATACGCGGCGCACGGAGCCTCAACTACGTACAATGTCTGTGTATGCCAAGCCTCTCACTTTGTCAACAGATTAACAGATCCACCGTCACCGCACCTCATCGAGAATGATCTGCGATGATTCATCGACCTGCTTGACGGACTGCCGCCACTTTGTGATTATGCCTGAGACTCACCGTCAATCCCCTAACCTGTCTCAGAAAGACGATGCATGAACGAATGGGGTCCTGGGCTCGCAACGATTTTGGGTATCGTGGAGGGGCTGACAGAGTTTCTACCCGTCTCTTCAACCGGCCACTTAATTCTTGTCGGCCATGTCCTAGGCTTTGAGGGAGATCTCGCGGCCAGCGCCGAGATTTCGATCCAACTTGGCGCCATCCTGGCCGTCATCGCCTATGAACGGCACAAACTCGCCTCCATGGTCGGACGAGCCGGCCGGGAGCGGCAAGACGCTGCCTCCATGATCCGGACACGTGGCACGGCTCCTTGGACAACCGTACTGAAAAAGTCCTGGGCAGTTCACCGGAATCTCTGGTTTCTGCTTGGACTCGGCCTCGCCTTCTTACCGGCAGCCGCAATCGGGTTCCTCACGCATGACTGGATCAAGGGCCATCTCTTTACCCCTCAAACCGTGGCAGCCTCCTCCATCGTTGGAGGGCTGATCATTCTCGCCGTCGAAGCGCGCCGCAGCCACATACGGGTTCAGCAGCTCGAACAGGTGGATCTGCCGTCAGCGTTCTGGATCGGCGTGGCGCAGTGCGCCTCATTGCTCCCGGGCATGTCTCGATCAGGATCCACGATCATCGGCGGACTCTTAGTGGGACTGGACCGGAAAGTCGCCACGGAATATTCGTTTTTTCTCGCGCTCCCGACCCTGATCGCCGCAACCTGCTATCAAATGTGGAAATCGCGGGACATCTTCCGGCAAGAAGACTATCTGGCGCTCGGGATCGGAATGTTCGTCTCGTTCATCGTCGCCTGGATTGTGATCGCAGCCTTCCTCACCTTCGTGAAACGCCACACCCTCCGTCCCTTCGCCTACTACCGAATCATCATGGGCATTGCGGTTTTCTATATTTTCGGATTCTAGCCGAGCCACAAGCTGCTCAAAAAGCCCGACAGCAAGGCCGCAGGCGAATCGAAACCGGAGGCGTACCCTCAGGGGTACGTTGAGGATTTCGATGAGCCGAGAACGAAGCTGACGGGATTTTTCAGCAGCTTGTTATGAAACGGGCGGGAGTTCTTGCGGTAGCAGCACTTCGTCTTTCTTTTCGAAAGCGAAGTGGATGATCAAAAAGACGACTCCCACGCTGATCGCCGAGTCGGCGACATTAAACGCCGGCCAATGGTAGGAGTTCACATAGACATCGAGAAAGTCGATCACTTCCCCATAGCGTAATCGATCAATCAGGTTCCCGATCGCCCCGCCAAGAATGCCCGCAATGCTGAGCTGCCCCATCCAATCTTTCTCCGGCAACCGGTAAAGGATCGTTCACAGGAGACCCAGAGCGAAAAGCGACGTGACCCCGAAAAAGACCATACGAAAAGCGTTACTGCTGCCGGCCAGCAACCCAAACGCCGCACCGGGATTGCGAATATAGGTCAGACTGAAGTAGTCGGGAACAATCGGAATGGATTCATGCAGCCGCATAGACTCGACGATGGATAGCTTTGTCGCCTGATCGGTCGCCACGATCGTGCCCGCGAGCAAGGCCAGGAGCAGATAGCGAAGGGGCCGTTGCATTACTGTACAGCCTCCACGCAACGCTCACACAACGTAGGATGGCTCGTGTTCTTCCCCACTGCCTCCCGATAATTCCAGCACCGTTCACACTTTTCACTCTTAGCCTTGGAAACTATGGCCACAAAATCAGGCTTGTGGGGAAGGTGAGTGACTTCGCTTAGCTCAACCCGTGACACAATAAAAATGGCGGGTAAGTCATTTACATACTGGTTAAGAAGCTTATACCTCTCGGGATTTGCCTGTATCTGCACATCTGCCTCAAGTGAGGAGCCAATGACCTTATCGCGACGCTGCCCCTCTAAGGCAGCTTGCACCACTACTCTCACTTCGAGCAGTTGCTCCCACCGCTGGGCCAACTCAGCATCCTGCCATTGGGGCTGGACCTCAGGGAATGTGCTCAGATGGACACTGCTCACTCCGAGACGCCCCCCCGGCTGTGTCGCCAATGTCCGCCAGATCTCTTCTGCCGTAAAACTCAACACCGGCGCCATCAGCTTCGTCATGGCGATGAGAATCTCGAACAGCACCGTCTGCGATCCGCGACGCAAGGGCGAATCGGCTCGGAACGTATAGAGACGATCTTTCAGAATATCGAGGTAGACAGAACTCAAATCCACCGAACAGAAGTTGTTGAGCGCATGGAAGATCGTATGGAATTCAAAATCATCATAGGCCTTCCTGACTCGTGGAGTCAGCTCGCTCAGCCGATGCAAGGCCCAACGGTCCAGCTCTGGCAACTGCTCATAGGGAATACGATCTTTCTCCGGATCGAAGTCGTAGAGATTGCTCAGCAGGAAGCGGCAGGTGTTCCGGATCTTTCGATAGGCCTCGACCATATGGGTCAGGATCTCAGGAGAAATCCGAAGATCATCGCGATAATCCTGCGCCGACACCCATAGGCGCAGAATTTCTGCGCCCGATTGTTTGATCACATCCTGCGGCGCGACGACGTTCCCCGCCGACTTGGACATCTTCTTCCCCTGCCCATCGAGGACAAATCCGTGGGTCAGGACAGCCTTGTATGGCGCGCGACGATCGGTGACGACACCGGCCAGCAAGGCACTGTGGAACCAGCCACGATGCTGATCCGATCCTTCGAGGTAGAGATCCGCCGGCCACCACTTGCGCGGTTTCAACACCGCAGCGTAACTGACGCCTGACTCAAACCAGACGTCAAGAATATCCCGTTCCTTTTCAAAGTCTGTCCCGCTGCACTTCGGACAGGCCGTGCCCTTCGGCAACAGATCGGCAGCCGATTGCTCGAACCAGATATCGGCCCCTTTGGATTCCATCAAGGTCGCAAGGTGCTCGATTACGATGGGATCGGCAAGCACAGACCGGCAACCGACACAGGTAAAGCCTGGAATCGGCACACCCCACACACGTTGCCGCGACAAACACCAATCGGGACGGTTCTCGATCATCCCGTTGATTCGATCGCGGCCATAGGCGGGAATCCAACGGACCCGATCGATCTCTGCCAACGCCTCTTTCCGCAGATCGTTCGTCTCCATCGACACAAACCACTGTTCGGTGGCGCGGAAAATAACGGGATTCTTGCAACGCCAACAATGCGGATAGGAATGGTTCAACGTCCCATGGCCCAGCAACCGCCCGTTGGCCTGAAGGAACTCCACAATCTTCGGATTGGCCTTCAGCACATGCTGTCCGGCAAATTCTTTTACGATGTCGGTAAAGCGCCCGCCGTTGTCGACCGGCGCCAGGATCTCCAACTTTTCACCCGGCGAGGCCTTGGCATTGTGTTCCAGGACGAGAATGTAGTCTTCCATGCCGTGGCCTGGCGCAATATGAACACAGCCGGTTCCCTGATCGAGGGTCACGAAGTCGCCGAGCAGAATCGGCGAGAGGCCGGTCGTCAGAGGCCGTTGCGTCTCAAGCCCTTCGAATCCCTCTTTTCCCTTCTTCACCCCGAAGACTCGCGCCCCTTCGAGATGGCAGGCCTTCACCACGCTCTCCAGCAGCTTCTCCGCCACGATCAGTACCTCGTCGCCGACCTGAACGAAGGCATAGTCGATATCGCCATGAAGACAGACCGCTTGATTGGCTGGAAGGGTCCAGGGGGTGGTCGTCCAGATGACGACGGAGACGAGCTTGATACCGGCGGGGAAAGAGATATCGGGGAACGTCTTGCTGAGCACCGTGGGCGACGTGACCACTGGAAACTTCACATAGATCGAGGGAGACGTATGGTCTTCGTATTCCACTTCCGCCTCGGCCAGGGCGGTCTGGTCCGCCGTGCACCAGAGCACCGGCTTCAGTCCCTTATAGACGCCTCCCCGTTCCACAAACTTTCCGAACTCGCGAATGATCGTGGCCTCATAGCCGGGATTCATCGTCAAATAAGGACGCTGCCAATCGCCCAAGATACCGAGCCGCTGAAACTCCTCACGCTGGATCGTATAAAACTTCTCTGCATATTCACGACAGAGTTTGCGGATGGCCGGAGTATCGAGCGTCTTTTTCTTATCCCCGAGTTCCTTAAGAACCTGATGTTCGATCGGCAGACCATGGCAGTCCCACCCCGGCACATACGGTACTTGATAGCCCGCCATCGTCTTCGATTTGATGATGATGTCTTTGAGGATCTTGTTCAGCGCGTGACCGATATGGATGCGGCCATTGGCGTAGGGCGGCCCGTCGTGCAAGACGTACAGCGGCCGGCCTTTCCCCGCCTCCTGAATCTGTTCATACAACCGTTCCTGCTCCCACGAGGCCAGGAGTTCAGGCTCCCGCTGCGGCAGGTTCGCCTTCATAGGGAAATCGGTTTTAGGGAGATTGAGCGTTGCTTTGTAATCCATAACCTATTCGGTTCTCTCTCGAAAATCTTAGGCGTGGTTGGAGTCAGGGGTAGGAATATACCGGAATGGCGGCCAGGGCACCAGCCCATAGCTGTGATGCGGGAGCGTCAAAAACGTCTTCCAGCAAGGCCGCAGCAAGCGAACATGCGAGGCGTACCCTTGCGGTACGTTGAGCCTGTGAGCGATGCGAGAACGCAGCTGGAGGCGTTTTTCACGCTCCCGTTAGCTGACGGCCATCATGCGGTCCAGCGCAATCTTCGCCCACTGTTTCTCATCGTCCGGCACCACGATATGATTCACCACGTGCCCCTCGGCAAGATTCTCCAGCGCCCAGCAGAGATGCGCACCATCGATCCGGAACATCGTCGCGCATTGGCAGACCGTGGAGGAGAGAAAGAACACCTTCTTATCGGTCAAATCCCGCTTCAATCGATTGACCAGGTTCAATTCCGTTCCCACCGCCCAGGCCGTCCCGGCTGGCGCATCCGTCACCGTGCGGATAATCAATTCCGTGGACCCGGACAGGTCTGCCTTATTGACCACATCCTCGTGACATTCAGGATGGACGATCACCGTCCCATCCGGATACTGCTTACGAAAGTTGTCCACATGCACCGGCTGAAACATCTGATGCACACTGCAATGCCCCTTCCAGAGAATCAGCTTGGCTCGCTTGATCGCCTCGCGTGTGTTGCCCCCGTTGGGCTGAAAGGGGTCCCAGACAATCATCTCTTCTTTTGGCAGCCCCATCTTATTCGCCGTATTGCGGCCCAAATGCTCGTCCGGGAAAAACAGGATTTTCCCCCGCCTGGCCCAGGACCATTCGATGACCGCCTTCGCGTTGGAAGACGTACAGGTAATCCCGCCATGTTCGCCGCAAAAAGCTTTCAAGACGGCAGCGGAATTCACATAAACCGCGGGCATGACGGTTTCTTCCACGGGAAGGATGCGTCCCAGCGTCTCCCAACATTGATCGACCTGTTCGATGGCCGCCATATCCGCCATCGAACAGCCTGCGGCCATATCAGGAAGGATGACCGTTTGCTTGGAACGGCTCAGGATGTCAGCAGTCTCGGCCATGAAATGCACGCCACAAAAGACGATATAGGGCCGTTCTGACCGCTCAGCTGACAGCTTCGACAATAACAACGAGTCCCCGCGAAAATCCGCATGCTCGATCACTTCATCCCGTTGATAGTTATGGCCCAGGATCATGACCCGGTCGCCGAGCACACGTTTCGCCTCAACCGTCCGGCGGAACAATTCCTCCGCAGACAGTTGCTGATACGACGTGATCGGTTTCGGAAGCGTTGTCAGTGTCTGCACGGTTTCCTCGACTCAAGACTGTAAGAAGATGATTCTACGTTAGGACTCCCCGACAATCAATGAACCGGCCACCGCGAGGAAATCCTAGGCTGGCGATGGTCCACTCGGTTCGACCACGCTAGGCCTAATACCCCGTTGACAACGAGGGGGGCCGGAGATACGATTCTCACTCGAAGCTAGGGGAGCCATACGGCTGAGAGTCCGCCCGAACGGACGACCCTCAAAACCTGAACTGGGTAATACCAGCGTAGGGAAGCGAGAACAACCGAACGCCGTTGGTCTCTGCCGCACCCTCTAGCCTCAGGTGCGG
>JANYAJ010000155.1 GCA_025361385.1 Nitrospira sp. | reverse complement strand
GTTCGGCGTTGCCGCTGAGCGATTTCATGGCGAGGGGGGCGATGCCCCGTTGCGTGAGGACCGGCAACACCTCCTGCTCAAAACTCCGATAGGTTCCGTCGAAGACGTTCAACGGCATCTGACAGGTATCGAAAGGAAAGTCGTGCGCCAACATCTTGAGATGAATCTTCGGGTCTTTGTGGCCTGTGAAGCCGATGAACCGCACCTTGCCCTGCCGCTTGGCTTCGAGTAACGCGTCGGCCGCTCCGTTCGGCGCAAAGTGCCGATCGGGATCGTCCTCGTACACCACCTCGTGAATCTGCCAAAGGTCGAGATAGTCGGTCTTCAGACGGCGGAGCGATTCGTCGAGTTGTTGCAAGGCGACGCGTTTGTCTCGTCCATGCGAACAGACTTTGGTCATGAGGAACGCCTGTTGTCGTCGACCTTGCAGCGCTTTCCCCATGAGGTCCTCAGATCGTCCGCCATTGTATTCCCAGGCGTTATCCAGAAAGGTGACGCCTGCATCAAGGGCTTCGTGCAGTATGCCTATGGCTTCGGCATCATTCTCGATACGGCCCAAATGGGCGCCACCGAAACAAAGAGCCGAAACCAGTACGCCGGTCTTGCCTAACGTACGGGTGGGAACCTCTCCCGACGCGATACCCGCTGCTGCTGATGCGGGTCTCACGAGCTCGGTGAGCCCCGGCGGACCTCCGAGAGCCAGGGCCGCTCCTGCCACACCGAGCGTTTTCAGCAGCTGCCGTCGGTCGAGCCTCTTCGACCAGAAGTCTCTGTCCTGTGTCTTGGGTTTCATGGAAGCCTCTCCCCCGATCGGTTGATGGCCTGTAGATTGAGAAGACCGGCCTTAGGACTACCCAAAGTTTCCGGAGCAGCGACGTATCCAGGATGATCTGCCTACTCCCTTTCTCGATGTCCTTCCTCTGCATGGCACATGCCTGTCTAACCTCGCAATTTCCCGTAGAGGGGGAGCATGATCTAGAGGCCTTTTGCTATGTTGCCGAGGGTAGATCATGGTGAAATGCGACAGAGGGGATGACAGAGCGAGAGCCTTCTATGAACATGTGCGTGGACTACATGTGAGCTACCACTATCAAGATGTATGGGTGGAATATGACATTGGCCTTTCGACCTTCGCCATCACGACAACGGACATGGGCCATACTCCGGGAGCGAAAGGAGCGGTCGTGGCCTTTGAGGTGTCAGACCTCGATGCGGTTCTCTAAAAGATGAAGGAGCGGGCCCTGTCGTTCGTCACGGAAGCGTTCGACACGCCTGTCTGCCGCATGGCGGCAATCGACGATCAGGACAACAACCACATCACAATCCACAAGCGGCATACGTGAGTATCTGAGAAGTACCCACAACGAGATCTCGCCATATGTCTCATGAGGCTGCCCTTGCTCCTGTCGCACTTTGCAGCAGTGGGATTCTGATGTTTGAGGCACTTTGCCCGGAGATCGTGGTCGAACCGCCGATCAGAATCCGATTCCCACACCGTAACCCCAAGCACTGCCATCATTCTTTCAATAGAGTCTTGTCACAGCCTGACGGCATGTTGCTTGCTTCTTAGTGAGGCCAGGACTGAGGCTGAGCCTCTGAGCCACATACTGAAGAATGACAACGTCGGTGTGAACCGCGCTCACGTGCGCAATCACTAAAGGAGGAATCCCATGTCTGTCGCAAAGATTATCGAGTTGAGTGTCGAGTCGCCAAAGAGTTTCGAAGATGCTATTCAGAACGGGATCACCCTGGCATCCAAGACTGTACACGGCATCAAGTCAGCCTGGGTGAAAGAGCAGCATGTGGTGATCGACAATGGCAAGGTCGCCTTGTACCGCGTGGACCTGAAAGTCACGTTCGTGCTGGATTGACGAGGCATGAAGATAGCCCCGCAAGACCGGCGGGACGAGCGAGACAAAACGAAAATCGAATCTGTGCAGGTCTCACCTTTCTCGTACGTCTTGCACTTCACGTATCAGCGTCTCTGGCGCCGGCCTTGGATCGTTCGGAGCATAGCCTGCGCCTTTCCCGTTTTTTTGTCGCCCTTACTTGCACCATCGCATTAGGCGTATCTGACCAGCCCACGGAAGCCCCTACTCAGACAGTCCGCTAGAGGCAAGAGATGGCCATGGGTCTGGATTCTCGCGACAGGAACCGGGAGAACTGCCACAGGTGTCGAGCTGTATGGTCAGCACCAATCCATACCTCCTGCTCAAAGCCGTGAGGCAAGGCAACGCATAACTGCCGGAATTTTCCTCTCAACTCATTGAAATGTTGCCGGTCGTAATTACGTCAACGCAGGCGATCCCTATGCGTTAGACTATAGTATAGAAAAACGGTGGTCTTTGGGGTGCTACAGGCACAGCCATCGAACGCTCATCACCAGCCCTTTGAAGGAGGTTCCATGAAAGTCCGTCTCACCGCAATTGCCTTGATCATGAGCGCTCCGTTTGCGCCGACCGTCTTCGCACAAAGCGCAGGCTCGGAAGTACAGCGCGACATCAATCAGGAAAACCGGATTGAGCAGGGATTGCAGTCCGGTCAACTGTCGACGAAGGAAGCCGCGCGGGCGGAACGGGGCGAAGCGCGAATCGACCGGATGGAATCCAAGGCGCTCAAAGACGGCAACCTCTCGCAGGAAGAAGCCTCCCGCATTCAGCGTGCACAGAGCCAAGAGTCTTCCACGATAAACAAATTGAAGCACAACGACGTGACCGGCAATCCGAACTCTGCCTCATCGCAGCGCATGCAAGACGACGTGCAACGCAACATCAACCAACAACAACGCATCGAGCAAGGGGTGCAGTCGGGGCAGGTCACCAACAAAGAAGCCTCACGTCTGGAACGGGGTCAGGCCCGTGTCGATCGGACCGAAGCACGGGCGGGAGCGGATGGCCACGTCGGTGCGCGCGAGCAAGCCCGCATCCAACATCGGGAGAACGCGCAGAGCCGCCACATCTACCGCGACAAGCACAACAACAAAGCCCACTGACGGACAGACAAGACCGGCACACATGGAAGAGGTCCGGGACATCCACCGGGCCTCCCCGCCATGCAACAATCCACAGTCTGTAGGAATAGTCTGCCCCATGTGGGACGCAAGACCAGCTCTTTATACCACTCTGACGCTTGCCCCCGAGTCTTCCTTCCACAATCGATCAACAGGTTGACTCTCCCCCGCGACCTGCTATGAATGAATCGATGACAGACCACAGGCTTCAGCTCAGCACAACCACCTTCCTCGCTCTGCTGCTGCTCGGCACCGCAGTCTCGGCGCAAAGCATCGAGCCATCGGCACTCGCCCCGAAGACAGGGCCCGCGATTCAGGACGACTCGTCACTCCCCTTGCAGACCCGGCGCGGGCGCTGCAATCCGGCCGACACCCGCTGCCAACTTCCACGACATCGAGTCCAACCGAAAGACTCCGATTTGAATGGACAGACAGAATCAGGCAGCCGCCTCAACAGGGAAAGTTCACTGAACAACCAACGCCGGACAGGCCCTGCGCTCGATGCCCCTGACAGCAAATAGCCCTGGATCCGCTCAGTTCAGCGCTGCGCACACCACCCACTCGTCGCACATACTGTAGCCATTTGCGGCAACCTGCATTCCCGGACCTGTCGCACATTGCCCCGTCCTGATTTTCTTCCCGCACACCGGCCAAAGAGGCAGCTTGTATTCGCTTGATTCCATCATCGAAATCCATACGCTTCGCTTCTCACGAACGGCACCTTCCTGGCTCATCATATGCAGTAACATATGCGAGATGTGAATTGTGTCGATCGATCTGGACTCACATGGGGAGAGCGTAACCCAAGCGAACGGTGGGGGTACGGCAGGAAAGGAACGTCTATGAATCTTCAGTCAGGATGCACGGTAGGGCATTTCATGCACCGGTATTTAGAAG
>JANYAJ010000284.1 GCA_025361385.1 Nitrospira sp. | reverse complement strand
ATATGATATAAGTAATGAGGATTTAAATATACCGCCTCAGTTACAGATTGGTCTTGATCTCGGCCATCCCACGGGTCAGCGCCTGTTCCACTTCCGGCTGGTGTTGAAAGCGCACCTGTAGAATTTCCACATGAGTCCGGTTGACGATCGGCTCGATCTCGGCTTGTTGTGCCGAGGTCAAGGCCAACTCGTGAATCAGACGCTTCATGATCCGCTCCTGTCTTGCGGCCGGGCCTCGGTCCCATCGATGGTCCTGTTCGTATTGATGATAGAGCGTGGTCCCGGCGATGCCAATCAGCGCTCCCGCGATGAACAAGACAAGGAGTCCGCCCCATAATTTTCCTGGCACCATGACTGGTTCCTCCTCCATATGTCCGCCTACTCGACGAGAGACACCGTTGCATCGAACTCACTCGACATCAGTGCGGTCAGTTCGACTGCGTCTCCGGTGGTATAGAACAATACGGAACCGGTGAACACTAGGGCCAAGACGGCAGCCACCGTGGCAGTTCTCCATACGAGCAGATCGAGCTTCAATGCCGTCCTCAACGACCCCTGCCCTGCGGCTTCCAAGCGGATGGCCCTCATGACTCGAAGGCTCCAGTCGGCACCGAGCGAAGGCTCGTGACGCGCGCGATGGGCCTCCGCCAGCACGCGCGCTACCTTACCGATACGTTCATCATCGCGTCGTCTCATCTTCCTGCCGCATCCTTTCGAATAAGAGCGTCTTGAGCATCTGCCGGGCTCGGTGGGCCCGTACCTTCACATTGATCAGGCTCCACCCCAGCAGACCTGCCGCATCGCGAACGGAATAGCCGTCAAGATGGACCAGCGTCAGCACGAGACGGTTTTCCGCCGACAGATGACCCAATGCCCAGTGCAGTAGTTCCGCCGCCTCCCACCTCCTGGCCTGCTCACGAAACTGGTCGTCGGACTCCGCCACCAGCACATGGTCCATCCAGGCCTGATGCTCCGTGGTCAACGCGCTGACCGGCAGCTCCTCCCGCCGTCTCGATCGCCAGAAGTCATAACAGGTCCGAACCGCAATGCCGGACAACCAATGTTCGAACGGGGTCTTTCCGGAAAAACTCGACAGGTTCGTGTAGGCCCGGACAAAGACATCGTGCGCGATCTCCGCTACGCGGTCGGACGGCACATGCCGATTCGTAATCCTCGTCACGTGCTGCTGATGCCGTGCGATCAATTCCGCAAAACGATCGACCTCTCCGTCCAACACCAGTCGGATAATCTCACAATCATCAGACACCAGAGTCTGCACTCCCATGAAGCCGGGGCACTCTGCCGCCATCTGCCCGTACATCGCATCATACCCCATCCTGGAACATGACCACACCAGCCCCCGAATGCACCGCCGTCGTGGGCCCCCATTCGTCCATGACGTAGCCGGTCTGCAGACTTCTCTCTGGCTCACCTGAGATGCCCTATGATGCGGGGTTCCTGTCGCCAGCTACCTGGCCATGATCAGCCGCTTCCATTCCCTGGCTGCTGAACTGGCGCACACGATGCGCCTGTTTCATCTGATCATGAATGGTTTTCTGTTTCTCCCGCTGTTCGGGAGTCAAGACGGCGTAGAGATCACGTTTCGCTTTGATCCTCATAAAACTCAGCTTGGCTGCGAACGATTCGCGCTCGTTGACCTTGGCTTCGATGATGGACAGATCCGTCTTTTCATCCGCCACCAAGGCCCGGAGCTCCCGCTCCGCCACCTGAACATCCGCGTGAGCCCGGATCTTCGCACGGTCCTGGTCGAGAGCGATCACTTTCAGCTTGGTAACCTGGTCGTCCGTCAGGCCAAGATCCTGCTGATGCCTGAGGAGGTGGCGAAGGGTATGGGATGTCCATCCTCCGTGACCCGACATGCCCTGCCGCACCATGCCGAACGCATGACCGCCACCCCTGCAGGATGCCCCCCCGTCCGCCCAGACGGGCGTTATTGTTATTCCTAACAGCACCGTTCCCGCCGCGATCCCGAGAAGCATTTTCATTCCACTACGCATAGAGACCTCCTTGATGAAAGTACCTGCCATTGAAGCAACTGATCGATGTCGCACCTGCATCCCTTCATCTATTCAGTCGCTCCGACAGGTGGAAAGGTTACATGGACCGGCCAAGGAGGTCAGGAAGGCGACGAGAGGCAGGTCGTTGTCCAGCCGAAGCTGTTCCTGCGATGACATTATCGTGGGATATCTGCCTGGTAGTACTTGTATGGAGCGACTGCGGGGTAAGACACTGAATTCACGAACTGAAATCGACAAAGACTGAGATTCTTCTACTTTTCCATCACCGGACAATCATGCTGACTTCAGGCTCGCTCATACGTTCTTCAGGGATAGGGACTGACTGACTTTCGACGCTTCTTCTGGAGAACTGCCTGGTTGCTGTCGTGCTGGTACGTCCCAGCACGACCTTCCAGGCCCGCACATTGCGCGAGCGCAGGACACTGACCAGGCAGCTCCCCCCTACGTCTCCATCATTTCCAATCGCGCATCGAATTCTTGCCCGCAGGCCAGGCAACGGATGCAATCCGACTCGACCGTCACCTCGTCCGCCCGGATCCCCATGCCTCCACAATTGAGGCACCGAGCAAGGTGGACCTTCTGATCGTCCACGGTTTCGTATTGCGTACCGCGAAGACAGTAGACCGGCTTCCCATCGAGCAGCCATGGATTCCCCGCGTTGTCGAGCACCGGCAATGTCAGATAATGATGGTTCACATAGTCGTCGAGTTCATGCCGACTCGCGAACCCGTCCTTGATCAACTTGCCCCCCACCACCTCGTAGAGCTTGTTCTCTTTCACGATTGCCTTGGTTGGACCCATGTCGCACCTCCCGTTCTGATAAGAGCGAATGGCTGATCGCTGATGGCATGAACAAGAAACGCATCTCGCAAGATGAACGGCATTTCACGAACGAGGGACGATCTGTCGTTAGACGACGCCCGAATAGTATCGGAGAATGTTGCTGACTGAGATCACGCCGATGATCGCTCCATCCTGGGTGACAGCCAGATGCCGCGTGGACTGGTCCTTCATCAGCCGTACCGCATCAAGAATAGACTTCTCGCCATCGATCGCCACCAGCGGATTCCGCATACAGGATTTGACGAGGGTTGTATTGGGATCCAGCCCCTTAGCGACGACCTCGCGGGCCAGGATTGAATCGGTGATGAAGCCCACATAGGACTGGCGATCCGTCACGAGCAGCGAGCCCAGCTTCCATTGCTGCATCAGCTGCCCTGCGTCGCGCAGACTGGCATCGTGCGACACATTCCTGATTTCGAAGGACATGTGTTCGGCCACCTGGGGACCGGTGAGGACCTGCCGACCCGTCTTGTGTTTTTTGGGTTCGTCGGACCGGCGCGCCTCCAGCTCGGAGATGCAGGTCTCCAAGACCCGGCTCCGCTGCAAGAGGCTTTGGCGCAGGCTATCCATGCCAGTGCCTTCCGGCGCCTCATCCGTCATGTTCACTAATCCCGCAGCCTCGCCCACCTCTGCATATTCATAGGCCTCCAACGACTCGGAGGTCTCCCCCAGCAGATCGGCAATCAGCCGCTCTGTTTCCAGATCGAATTCATCCAGGCTGCGTGTCGGTGTGCCTTTCCCCAGATAGGGAGCGAAATCGGCGAGTTGCTTGCGCAATCGCTCGATACTGCGGTCAAGAGAGACCCGTGGCTTCTTGGGAGTAGTGCGCGTCCGGTCCATGGCGCCTCCTATGTCTAAATGAATAACGGCAGGGAATGGCCGATCTTACCCCCGCTGGATCAGCGAGGGCAAGCGGCCAATGCACTGTGGGGCATTTCGGGCGGGAGATCGGGTCTCAGCCGGTGGAGGAATTTCAAAAGGAAAGATAGTGACAGGGGCCGAATGTCCGTCGGCATCCAACCAGGTATAGCTGTCCCAGGGACTCCACCTGAACGGGTTTGCTCCATCGGACCTCAAACACGTTCACCGTCTTGCCCCATCCAAAGCGGGAGGTATGGACTTCGATCGATTGTTTGTTCTGTGGGGCCTTGCCCATGATCAGAAGGATTCCCTCCGTGCTCCGGTTCAATGCAAAGGCCTCTCCCTGCTCGATGACGACGGACTGGGCATCATCGGCTTCGAAGATCTCATAGGTACACATCGACCGATACTCGACGCGCGCCTCACCACGGCGCGCCGGAGGAGTGATCGTCGCCGACAGCACGGCAGAGGCCTGCTGGAGATCGATCTCTCCGATGTACTGCTCCTGCGCGATGATCGCCGAACGGAGAGAACGCCTTGCGTCGAGAGTCTGCGTCGCCATACTCAGGCCTCCAATCTTGTTGAGCGGGCTGGATGTCCTCTGAGTCTTGAAGAAAGAGCAAACACCGTACCGCAACAGCAGGGAGAGCCGACCGCCTGATTATAAGGCATTTCGATAGATCGTCTCTGTTTCTGAGAGGAGAGGCCAATCCCTACGAAGGAATGCGAGTGCACCGTTCGAGGTCAAAGCACTCTATCTCACCGATTTCACAGAGATCCTCCCGCTGTAGTCATCGCCCTACAACCTTGAGGGAATTCCTTCACCGTAGGATTCCTGCTCACGAAAGGGAGGACAATAGGCAGGCCAGCCAGTCAGATTGGAGGAATCGCTAGACGGAAGGGATGGCGTGGAGCGCAATGAATCTCTTGAGTTGCAAGGCACCCGTGAACGTCAGATGCATGAATTCCAATCCGAATGTCTGTTCCTTCGCCCACCGGACCGTGGCGCGCTCAACGGCCACGGGTGCAAGCTGTTTAGGCAGCTGCAAGGTCACCATCACCTGATCGCCCGGTTTGATGGGGGCTTCGCTCGACACGCGCGCCCCCTTCATCGATACATCGTAAACCACACCGATACCAAGACTATCCTTGCTGAACCAACGTGAGACGCCTTTTCGGGCGATTGAACAGGTAAAGGGGACGGGGATGCGGAGCCTGGCATGCTCGCGAAAGTTGATGAACTTGTCTTTCCCTACACTGTCGTTTTCCATATGTCTCCCTCACCTTCCTGAGGCACACTGTACACAACACCCCAGAGATCAAGAAACAATTTGTGGATTTCCAGACGATCTACACGATACGTCAGGAAAAAGACCAGGCACCGTCCGTGAAGACGCCTAGAGATGCGGCCGGAGGCAACGTCACAAACACGGGAATACCGGAAGGGGACTTCGCTGAAATATTGGGTGGATTTTCCCCGGACCGAGCAAGACGCAGATGGCGGCGGAAGACTTGTCACAGCAGGAGGGTCACCATCGGATAGGCCCCGGGATGACGGATCCGAATTTAGCCGCTTGGATGAACCGCGCGCCAAACGGAAGGGGCGCCCCCCCGCAACCTGGACCTGGGCCGGACTTGACTGAAGATCGTCCCCTTGTGAGGGACGAAGTCAGCGGAGAAAAAGGAACCAGAGATACAACGAACTCATGAGGATCGACCCCACCATAACAGGAAATCCAAACTTGAAAAACTGCCAGAATGAAATGGGATAGCCGGCTTTGCGAGCCATATCCACAATCACGACGTTCGCGCTGGCTCCGATGATCGTACCATTTCCTCCCAGACAGGCTCCGAGCGCCAGCGCCCACCAGAGCGGGATGATGTCCGGCTGATGCACCAAGGTGGTGTAATCGGAAATCTCAGGGTGCAGCGACCGGGCGAGGTCCACGATCAACGGATTCATCGCCGCGACATAGGGAATGTTATCGATGGCGGCGGAGAGGAAGGCCGATCCCCACAGCACCGCCATCGTGGATCCGGCAAGATTCCCCTGCGTCACCGCCACCAACTGATCGGCCAGGTAACGGATCACGCCGACCTTGACCAAACCACCGACCAATATAAACAACCCGATAAAGAAGAAGATAGTTTTCCATTCGACATCGGTGAGGTATGACAATTCCTCGACATCCTCCGGTTTCCGCCTCGCATGTCCCAGCAGCATGAACAGGCTCGCACCGAGCAGAGCGATCGTGGCCGGTTCAAGATGAATGAGCGAATGCAGACAGAACCCCGCATTGACGACCCCCAGCAGCCAGAGACAGCGGTTCATAAACGGCCGATCCGGCACGGCCTCCCGTGAATTCAATGCCAACACCGCCGTTCGCAGATGCGGCGACACCGTCATGTTGCGCCCGTAGATCAGCCACAGCGTCGCCACGAACACAGCCATGATCAACAAGGAGATAGGACCCAAGACCATGAGAAAGTCGAGGTAGCCTATTTCAGCCTTGCTGGCGATCATAATATTGGGCGGATCGCCGACCAGCGTCGCGGTCCCGCCTATATTCGACGCGAGCGCCTCCGTCACCAGAAATATAATGGGATTGAGTTCCAATCGCTTGGTGATGGCCAACGTGACAGGCGCCATCAGCAGCACGGTGGTCACGTTATCCAGCATGGCCGAGAGCCCGGCCGTCAACAGCGCGAGCAACACCAGCAGACGAAACGGCTTCGCGTCGGCCCGCTGTGCCGCCCAGATCGCCAAAACCTCGAAGAGACCGGTCTCCCGGACAATGTTCACGATCACCATCATCCCGATCAACAGAAACACGACGTTATAGTCCACCCCAAACTCATGGGAATAAAACGCCTCCTCTTGGGACAGCACACCCAGCCCGATCATCAGCGCCGCCCCGAACAACGCCACAATCGTTTTATGGATCCGCTCGGTGATGATGACCAGGTAGCACAGGCCGAAGATGAGCAGGGACAGAGACACAGAAGACATGCAATACCTCTTGCGCCGAAAGGATGACGAGGGTTCAGAATCGTGCAGGCATTATCAAGAGACCGCTGCTGCAATGCAACGAGAGTCGACAGTCGAATAGGGCGGGAATCATGGAGAGGGTGAGGTCGATCTCGCGGTGTTCCAGATCTCGGCAACAAGCTTGGTTGTGAACGCCCATCACAACAGTGCACCCCTTCCTGCTCTCAGAGCAAGGAGCCGGGCAGCGGTACCGTGGCTGCCTCACCAACAGACAGGGCGAACTGCTTCGCTTACTTGGCGCAGCAACTGGACGAGCCGGACGCGCCCTCGGAGGGAAGGAGACGGTCGAGCAGGAAGTAGACCGGGCAAAACCCCGTGAGGCCGCTCTGCATCAGCGTGACACCGATCACCGCCGGCAGAATCAGCCAATGGGCGCTGACATAATGTCCCAGCGCGACTCCGGCCGTGACCACAAATCCCACGATCGCATCGTGGATGCGTCTCTTTTGGTTCATGCTTGGCCTCCTCGGTGGAAGATGCTCTGGCGCCGCACCAAACGAATCGCAACGCCACCTGGGCGCTCAGGCTAGACCTGCCGAGGAAACCTGTCAAGATTGCAGGGGGCACAGACCGACGTGCCCCAACGAGATCCGTCCTGTCCGATGACAGATCCTTGTCTCGATCCGCTAGGCATCCCCTGCCAGTTGTGTTACAAATCTGCCGAAGAATTATTTGACTCGCTCGAAGACCCTTCATATGCCGATGCGGCAACGTTCAACATCCTTCGTGCAATTCACCCTGGCCGGAGTCTTCTGCAGCCTGGCCGTGACCGGCTGCCTCTCCCCTATTACGCTGAATCGCGCCGTGACGACGTATGACCAGGCGGTCACGGATGCCGTCTCCAAACAACTGCTCATCAATATCGCCCGCGCCCATCAGCATCAACCGATTCATTTCACCGGCGTCTCGAATATCGCCGCGACGTTCGATTTCCGTGTCAGCGCGGGAGCCACTCCGGCCCTGACAGGAGAGTCCAGCAGGGCGCTCGTGCCCATCTTCGGGGGCAGCGTAGCGGAAAACCCCACCATCAGTATCGTGCCGATCGAAGGGGAAGAGTTTACCAAACGGCTCTTGACTCCCTTTCAGGAAACCAAGTTCATCCTCCTCCTTCGGCAACGGTACGACATCGATCTGATGCTCAGACTGATGACGCAGGAACTGCGGATCAGACAGAACGGCCAGGAGGTCGCCTATCTCAATACGCCGGCAGATCGAACAGGCTACGAGATGTTCCGCCGGGTGGTGACGCATCTCTCGACTATTCAAGACCGGAACCAGCTCCATGCCGAACCGCTCGTCTACAATCGGACCTGGACGATTCCCGCCAACTCGGTCACAGCCGAAGGCTTCCAATCGTTACAGAAAGAGTATCTCGTGACCTACAACCAGAAGGACAACACCTACACCCTGCGAAAGCAAATCATCGGACGAACGGTCATCACCAACTATGACCCCGACATGCTCTCACCAGACGAACGGGCCAAGCTGGTCGACGAAACGGAGGAAGGGCACCTCAACGATGTCTCTTTCGACATCCGCCCTGGGCATGTTGGAGGGGAATAAGAAGTGGCCCCGGAAATTTGAACAAGCTGATAAGTGGAGAATCTGCTACCGTTGATGCCCCTACAGGGCGATGAAATGGAGCAGACGATGGCAACACGAACGAGA
>JANYAJ010000269.1 GCA_025361385.1 Nitrospira sp. | reverse complement strand
TGCGGCCGGTTTCTTCCGCCATTCCGAAGCGTCCTTCGTTGATCTCTGCATCGACTTCCTCGGAGGTATGTCCCATGAGCGCTAATTCGAAGTCGTGAATGATCCCGGCGCCGTTCATGGCCACGGCCGATACGATCCCTTGCTGCATCAGGTCCACGAGAATCGGATTCAATCCGACCTTGACGACGTGGGCGCCGATGCCCACGATGACGGGCCGGCCCTTGCGATGGGCCTTGGCGATGGCTTTGGCAACCGCGCGCAACGTTTTCACGCCGAGGATATCCGGCAGCGAACGATAGAATTGGCTGAAGCTGCCTCCACGGTGCCAGGGGCGGGCAAAGTCGGAGACACGAACCTTACTGTGCCGCTTTTTGAGCGGATAGGTCGTGAGATCCGTCACATTGATCGGTGCGATCAGCTTCGGGGTCGTAATGGGGGGCCGTTGCCGGTCAGGAGGCTTTGCCAAGGAGCTGTTCCTCAATGAGTTCACACAGGACGTGGCCGAGCGTGATGTGACTTTCTTGAATGCGGGCCGTCACGGTCGAAGGCACGACGAAGGGGTATTCCACCAGCCCGGCCAGTTTCCCACCGGTTCCACCGGTCCACCCGATGGTCGTGAGGCCACAAGCCCGCGCGGCCTCTACTCCCTTCAAGACGTTCGGCGAATTGCCGCTGGTGCTGATGGCAATGGCGATGTCGCCTTGTTGGCCATGGGCGCGCACTTGTCGGGCAAAGAGTTCCTCAAAGCCGTAGTCGTTGGCGATACAGGTGATGGCGGCGATGTCGGTGGCCAGCGCGATGGCCGGGAGCGGAGCCCGCTCGCGTTTATAGCGACCGACGAATTCGGCTGCGAGATGGGCCGCATCCGTGGCACTGCCACCGTTGCCGAACAATAAAACTTTGCGTCCTTGGCGAAAGGCCGCGACCATTAACGTGGCGACCTGCGCAATGCGATCGGCATGGTCGCGCGCGAACTGTTGCTTGACGGATGCGCTGTCGGCAAAGGCACTGAGTATAAGATCTTTCATGGAACGCGATTCTAGGCAACCCTCCGTCACCTGTCAAACGTGACCTGCCAACCGGTCACGACTTGATGGTGGTGAGGGGACCGGTCTGCCGGATGGCGCTCATCGCCAAGGCGATCATGGAGCCCACATCGGAGACCGTCGCAGGCAGGATCAACGTGTTGGTCGTCTTCGCCAACTCGCCGAACTTGGTGATGTACTGTTCTGCCACGCGCAGCTGGACAGCTTCCTGACCGCCCGGGATCTGGATCGTTTCTGCAACCTTGCGAAGTCCCTCAGCCGTGGCCTGCGCAATGGCGAGGATGGCCGATGCCGCTCCCTCTGCTTCGTTGATCTGCTGCTGCTTCTTCGCCTCCGAGGCTTTAATGACTTGCTGCTTCTCACCCTCGGCCTGATTGATGGCCGCGTCGCGCTCGCCCTCCGATGTCAGAATCACCGCGCGTTTTTCCCGCTCCGCCCGCATCTGCTTTTCCATCGCGTCCAACACGCCCTTCGGGGGGGTGATGTTCTTAATTTCGTATCGGAGGACTTTGACGCCCCAGGGATCTGAGGCCTTGTCGAGTTCGTTGACGACCTGGATATTGATGTTCGTCCGCTCTTCGAATGTCCGATCGAGTTCAATCTTGCCCATCTCGCTTCGCAACGTGGTTTGCGCCAGTTGGATCAGCGCAAAATTGTAGTCGCTGATGCCGTACGACGCGCGCTGAGGGTTCAAGACCTTGAGGTACAAGATGCCGTCTACCGAGACCTGCACATTATCGCGAGTAATACAGACCTGCTCAGGGATGTCGATGGCCGTTTCCTTGAGCGAGTGTTTATAGCGAATACGGTCGATGAAGGGGAGGAGGATATGAAACCCTGCATCCAGTGTGGCGGCGTATTTGCCGAGTCGCTCGACCACATAGGCGCTTTGCTGCGGCACGACCACGGCGGTCTTGCCGACGACGATCAACACCAGCAAGGCTAAGACCAGCATGACAAAGAGTCCTTCGCTCATCGTGCACTCCTTCGTGTTCGTTCCGGGTTTCCCCTGCTTATTCCGCTGATATCCAGATGGTGAGTCCCTCGACCCGCTCGACGGTGCATCGTTGACCCTTTGTCAAAGAGACCGTCCCGGCATTGTGGGCAGTCCAGGAGGTGCCGCGCAGCTCCGCCTTGCCGGTCGCGCCTGGCAGCAAGTCTTCAATGGGGATCGCGCTTTCTCCCGCGAGTGAATCCACGGCAGGCAAGTTCTTGTCCTGTCTGTTGATCCAGGCCAATAACGGTCCGCGGAAAACCAGCAAGGATAGGATCGCGAGTCCTGAGAACAGGAGCCACTGGAGCCATTCTGCTTGGGCGAATCCCAGGCCGGTGAGACTGCCGACGATCAGAGCCGCCAACCCAAAGAAGAGAATGTAGAAGCCCCCCGGCGTGATCATTTCGACGCCGAGCAGGACGAGGCCGAGGAATATCCAATACCACCAGATCATCGGGGGACCTCTTGAGTATTCGAAAGAGTTGCAAGGGATGTCGCGCGTCAGGAAAGTCTAAGCGCGTTTCCGGAGACCGTCAAGCAGAACGCACGCTGCTTGATCATGAATCGATGACTCAGAGTGGCGATGATCCATGGGGCGGTCGAGGGGCTGATGCGGAGGTTGGGGCCTTGAGCGGCGCGAGTATGAAGCCGGAAGGAATTTGCGCCGTCCTATGGTATAGTCCGCGCCCAATGGCGCATGACCAACCAGTGAAAGCGTTAGTGATCGCCCTCACCGGCCATACGGCGGCGGCGGTCTATTCGATTAATCGTCTGCAGCCGGACTCGCTCTGCTTTGTGTTGCCGGAAGGGGCGAAAGCGCTCGTCGAAGCCGACGTCCAACCGAAGATTGA
>JANYAJ010000250.1 GCA_025361385.1 Nitrospira sp. | reverse complement strand
TTAACAGCTTCAAGAACGAACGGGTCCATGGACGGTGCTATGCAACCCGAGCAGCAATGACGGCGGCGAGCTTCGAATACATTGAGGTGTTCTACAATCGAACGCGACGGCACTCGACGCTGGGCTACCGGTCACCGATGCCGTGTCTGGAGGAGTGGCGTCTGGCTCAACATGAGAAAAACCTGGTAGCATGAAACCCGCCTGATGGAAGACGAAAAACAGAGGGAAGCTCAGGAAGCCTCCCAACTTCAGAGACTCGCCGACGAAAGGAACATGGTTACCCAGAAACCAATCCAAAGCAGGGCAACTCTGGGTGACTCAGCAAGAAAGTTCTGAAATCGTTCGCGCACTCACCCCATACCCCTACCCTTGACCGACCAATTCCGCACAATCATGACATTGATCCGTTGACGCTAGGGCGCGTTCCCGCGTTCTGAGAAACTCCTGACTGCTTTTACGAAGATGAATTTCGAAGGCGGCGCGGTTGAATTGTGGTGCGCCTATACCGGCGACCACAGCTTATTCAGGGCGCGGCAGAGGCTGAGGGGGGACGGGCGTTTGGCTAGGGGAGGACTGGTGGGATGACCCATTTGGGCGTTCGAGTTTTTCCAGGACATCCTGCTTGAGTCTCGTGGGTTCCTCGATTCGACTTTCACGCTGCAGGGTTCCCAGCTCCGCTGCTTTACGGGCGTTCAACTCCACCATGTCCGCTTCATCCCTGACTAAGGTTGGGGTCAGAAACACCAGCAGGCTGAGTTTCTCGGTCGCTCGGCTTTGGAAGCGGAAGAGCCAGCCTAAGAGCGGAATATCTCCAAGGAGCGGGACTTTCCGTTCGTTGAGGACGAGATTGTCCCGTACGAGCCCGCCGATGACGATGGTCTGTTGATCTTTCGCAATAGTGGTGGTTTCCATCGACCGTTTGGTCGTGGTGGGACCCACGGGGACGGAAGAGGTGCCTGTTCCGATCGTTTGTGACACATTTTCCGCGATAGCCGAAATCTCCTGCTTAATTTCCAAGCGGATCAGGTCGTTCTCTAAGACTTGGGGCGTGAACTCCAGTGTGACGCCGACGTCTTTTCGTTCGATCGTGACGAGCGTGCCGCCCGTGATTCCTTGGGCCTGGCCGGTTGGGAAGGGACGATTTTCACCCACGACGATTTTAGCCTTTTGATTGTCTGCGGCGAGTACTTGAGGTGTCGAGAGGACGTTGGTGTCCGTGAGGCTCAGCAACAGCTGAAGAAATGCTCGCACGTTGACCGTGTTGAGCACTGTGACTGCTCCTCCTGTTGCCCCACCCGCAGCAACCCCGCTAATGGCCTGAGCAATGTTGGACAAGTTTTCCGGCGCGGTATTGAATCCGCCAAAGCCTTGCACGGAACCGCTTTTGCCGACGCCAATGACCTGAAGAGGGTCGCTTCCGATCTGTCGGAGCCGATCAACCTGCACCTCCAAGATGACGGCTTCGACAAAGACCTGCTTCCGGCGCGTATCCAGGTCTCGAATGACGGATTGCAACTTGGTATAGGCGCTTTTGGTCGCACTGATGATGATCGAATTTGTGGCTTTGTCCGCAAAGACTTGAACGGGGGCTTCGAATTCGCTCAAGGGCCTGAATAGCGGTCGCGTGCCCGGCGCTGTCTGTGCCACGGTCTGAGATCGGGCGACGAGATTGGTCAGGATGGCCGCCAGGTCGGTCGCATTGGCATGTTTGAGTTTGTAGACGAACGCGCCTCGTTCTGGAGGAAGATCCCCCATCGCGACGATCTGATTGACGTTGCCTTTCTGGACGACAGCCAGACGGCTCACCTCGAGCGCTGCCACGAACATGCTGTAGGCTTGGTCGTGCGTGACCTTGGTGGGGGAATACACGCTGATTTTTCCACCAGCTTTCTTGACGACATCATCCAAGACAAAGTTTTTGCCGGTCAATTCGCTAATGAAACGAACAAAAACGGAGAGTTCAACGTCATTGAAGTCAAGGGAGACGCGGCCAGGTGAGCTTGCGCCAGATTCGGCCCGCAGGGTGAGAGGAAGCAGAGATACAGTCAATACTGCCAGTACGCAGATGAGAGAGGTCTGCCGGATCCACCTAAATTGTCCGAAAGAGAGAACATTCATGATTCACGAACAATATATGCGTATGGAGTGGGATCAGTAATCCCTCGGATCACGTTGAGCATGAAAATGGGAGTAGTGAACGGTACCATAAGCTTGTCATCGACACAACCAAACTGAAGCGGCGCCTTCTTGCGCGAGCAAGGGATTGGGCGCTCCGTTCTATTAGGCTACCAATCATTTGTTGTGTCGCGTTCACCTCGGTCTGTGCGTTGAAACTACGCTGCAGCCACAGCCCTTGTTGCTGATTCCTGACAGTCCTGTTCATTTTTGATGGCTCAGCGAAAAATGGCGACGATCGACATCGACTAACTCCTCAATAACATAGGGGTGCCTAGATCAAGCGCGAGAATTGCTATGGCACTAGGATTGCACTTGTCTATTTGGTTCGCCCCCCGTATGAGCATGAGACACCACACGGATGTGAGTTTTTGGCAAAGTGGCTTGGGGAGCCACGTTGCACCTTTTAATGATCTGCTAAGGTTGTAGCGTGCGGACGGATAAAACTCCCCCTCAAAAAACTGACAAAAAGACTCCCTTCCGGGCACCGAAGCGGGGTCTTGTTGGCTACAGCAAGAAGAGCGCACTGCTCGAAGAAGCCATCACGCACATGAACACCGGCAAATACGGCCGGTCGTCTGCTGCGTTGAAAGAGTTGCTCACCCTTGATCCTCACAATACGGAAGCTCGCCGGCTCTTTGCCACGCTGCATCTGCGACTCGGGAGTCTCGTCACGGCTCGGCAGGCATTTGAATCTCTCGCCAATGAAGCGATCGGCAGGCAAGACTTTTGGTTAGCCGAATCCCTATTGCGTGAATACTTAGCTGCCGGACCTCGGTGCGTACGGTTTCTCGAACTATTGGCTCATGTGTATGAGGAAAAGGGCGATGCCATGGCCGCGGTGGCCGAATTGGGCAAGGCGATCGATATTCTCATCGAGAGCCCCGACTCTGACAATCCCAAGAAGCCGTCTGAGCTCTATGCCAAGGTGAGAGCGCTTGCACCGGCTAGCTCTGTGGCGTTTCAATTTGCCTCGCTCTTCGACATACAAACCGGTGATTATTTAGGGTCTGCGCCGGTAGTCGCTGAAGCAGCGACGTTACCAGCAGTCGATACTGCCCAGCCTCAGGATGTAATACTTACCCCCACTGAAGAGGCAAGTCCTTCCAGCGTAATGTCGTGGGAGCAGGGTGATCGTGCTTCGGGCAATCAAGAGGTGCCGCTGCCTGCGACTTCAAGTCCCGTCATTGAATCGATCAAGGTTCCGGAGGTCTTGATCGACCCGGCACCTGTTTCTTCGGTCCCTCAGGAACTGCTGGTTCCATTGTCCGAATCGACGGAGCCAATCCTGCCAGCCGATTCTTCCGGGCAGGATCATTCACCAGAGATGTCGTGCTTGCCGAGTTCTGGAGACGCCCCGTCTGCCCCTCCGATGGTATCGGCCGAGCCGCCACTTTCGCCTTCCGAACATCGTGATGATATTGGGATTGGGCAGCCGATTTTCGAATTGTCTCCCTCTGTTGTGGGAGAAGGGTCTACTCCTGACTCTTTAGAGGAGCGTGCAACGGAGGTCGGGATATCCATCCCTTCTCCCGTCGAATCGCCGCGGTTGTCCGCTCCCATGCCTTGGGAACAGATCGAACATTCCAATATCAGAATTGAAGATGCGGCGCCGTCGATAGCGCCTCCAGCTCAATCGGATGAGGCCCCACTCTTTGGCGCCGAATCGTTTCCTGCCTCGCCCAGCATGTCACAGCCTGAACCTGCATCCGATCAGTTGGCCAGCCTGAATTTTTCTCAGGAATTGCCAGAGCCAGGTCAGTCGTCTGAGGTGGATTCGGCGGTGAGCCTTGCGGTGGTGTCAGAGCCTGAAGAGCCGACGCTCTCCTTCGTTGCTGAGCCAGAATCGGAGGTCGCGCTGCCGGTGAGTTCTGAGTTTACGCCAGAGCCGACGGTGCCGAGTGCGTTGAGCTATGCAGTGGATTCATCGGCAAGCCCCACGGTGCTATCAGAGCCTGAAGTTCCGACGCTCTCCTTCATTGCTCAGTCAGAATCGGTAGAAGCGCCGCTGGCGAGTTCTGTGTTTGCGCCAGAGCCGACGATGCCGAGTGCGTTGAGCTATGCTGTGGATTCGCCGGTGGTTCCAGAACCTGAAGCCCCGACCCCTTCTGTCGCAGATTCTTCTTCATCTGTCCCATTTTCATGGAACTCCGTCTTTGATGGCGCATGGAAGTTTGGCGCGGGAACTTCGGCACCGAGTTCGCCTGGCTCATTCTCTAAGCCGGATGCGATTTCACCGGATGCGAGGGAGCCGGAATCAGTTCAGTCTGAATCAGCGCCAGAGCCAGCGCTCGCCGATCACTTTAGTACCGCACCGCCAGCACCGCCATTCTCATTCACGGAACCAGATCCAGTGCCATCGCTTCAGGCTTTTGGCTTGAATCAAGAGCGTGAATCGATCCCAGAAACAGATGTGATCAGAGAGCCAGATCTTCCTGAGTCCGTAGCGGATTTTCTGTCGGAAGCGCCCTCGCGTCAGGAAGAGTCATCGCCTCTTTCGGTCGAGATCTCAGACGTTCTTGAGGTGGACCTTTCAGCACAGACGATGTCGGAGCCCATCGAACTCGCTCGCGAGGCTGAACCCGTATCGTCCTCATTTTTCATGGATCCGCAGCCCGTGGCGCCATTTCAGGACGCCGCCGTTCCGGAGACTTCATCCTCAGCGGTGATTCCGGAAGCACTGCCCGCATCGGAAACTTTCTCAACAGTCAACGATGAAGTAACCAGTACACCAGTCCAGATCGCCGAGACTCCTCCGTTCTCCGAAACGGCCAGTGATGCGCCATCGGTGCCATTGGCTCCAATAGATACTCCTTCACATTGGAGTACTGGCGAAGTCGAGGTGCAACCACATCGTCCGACTGACAAGAAGCGAAACTGGGACAAGGAAAAAGGGGAAGCGACAGTCGTTCCCTCAGCTCCCGTGCCGGTGGTAGAGGAATATGAGCCGGTTGCTACGCCGCGAGCTGATTGGGCGTCGGCTCCCTCTGAGGCGACGCCTCCTATCGTAGAGCAAGTGGTTCATGAAGTAGATACGAGACCGGAATGGGTGCGGGCGAGTGAGTCGATCACATTTGTGACTCCTAGTCCCTCCTCTCCGGCAACGTGGCAGGATTCCGGCATCGAATCTGTCCAGTCCAAGCCGGAACCTGCATTCTCGGTCGCTGCGTCGGCGGTGGATGTCCTGTTTGACTCAACGGGACAGGGAAATCAGGCTCCCGCGCAGGATCGTATGGCACGGTCGCGACCTTCTCCATTGTTTGCGACGAGAGTGGCTCGGATCCGCAGTGGCCTCTCATCGATGATCGGGTCCTGTTTTTCGACGACGCAATCGATGGTCGTATTATGCTTGGGGTTGGCGTTTGCCTGTGCGGCCCTGGTCGCGATCGGTATCGGAGGGGTGGGAGTGGCCTGGCTCGTCATGGAAGAGCCCCCGACCCCGATCTATCGCAACCTGACGGCTAATTCTCCTCAGGCGCATACAGACCCACGAAAGAACGGGTACTTTATGCTGCTTGGTTTCGACTCGTCTGCGGAACGGGACCCACTCCAAGCTGGCTACGAGAGGAAGGTCGAGGGGCAAGAGCTTCAGGCGGCACAGGCCTGTATGGCCGGCGATGAAGGGACAGGGATGACGACCAGCGGGGCCTCTGCCAATGTGTTGAGAGGGTGGTTCAGCGGTACCGACCCCGTGGCGCAGATGAAGCCTCAGGCTGCAGCCGTACGATCATGGTCGGCTCAAGAAGCGGTTGGCCTCAAGCGCTACCAACAATGGTTGTCGATGCCGTTTGAAGATGTGGGGTACGGACAAATCGTGAGCCCAAACTGTGCCCAAGTTCTGCTGGCCCATCGGCTGTATCTGGCAGAAGGGTTTGCGCAGGATCTCAATACCGGACTTGGACGACTTGAAAGCGATATGGGGTCCTGGCGCGTAGCGCTGGGACAGTCGAAGACGTTGATGGTCAAGATGTTGGCTGCGACGGCAGTTCAGGACGATGTGGTCATTGCGTCCGGACTCTTGACCCGTCAGGACCTCGATGCGCCAGCCATCGGTCGGCTTGGCAAGATCGTTCGTCCCCTCGATCAGGTAGAACTATCCCTTCGGTGGCCGATGCAGAGCCATTTCGTGTGGGCCACGAAGACGGTGCCGAGCAGCCTGAAGAACGACAAGACCGATGAGCGTCCGCTGTACGTTTCCCTGGCGGCGGCGATGCCTCTTCCCGTGCAGCGTCGGGCCAACGCCTATGCGGACTATTACGAAGCGGCGAGCAAAGCCGTGGCCGAAGGGCGCTACACCAACTTGCCGAAATCATCCAGCTTCATCCGGACTCCCGCGGTCAGTGCGTTGGACTATGTGGCGAATCCGGTCGAGCACATCATCGGTATCGAGCCGCTCCCCTCTTGGGATCCCTACGTCGGACGGATCGTGGAGACCGATGCGCGACTTCGTCTGGCGGGCCTGCAAGTCTGGATTAGACGAGGGCCGCAAGAGGGGAATGTCCTCACACGTCTCGCAAAGGCCGGGCAAGCCTACTACGATCCCTTTACCGGTCTTCCCATGCTGGTCAACCAGCAGAGGGGCGTGATGTATAGTGTCGGGCGAGACGGCAAGGATCAAGATGGCGATCTCCATCTTGATGTTGCGGCTATCATTCCCACGGTTCAAACGGTTGCGATTGAGAGCGCCCGCTCCGTCGCCTCACCTCGATCCAAGTAGATCTCCCGAATCCCTCATACGTACAGATTGCAGCCATCCTTCCTGCGTAGACCTATCGGTCTCCCGTCAACCGGCCCCCCGTCCATGCGTTGATTGTCCTGAGAAGAGATTGAGGGAGTTGAGAGGACGATCTTGAATGCATGCCCCAGGTAGGACCGTTCGATGACCGCATGTCCGTTCATGAAGATTCCGCTTGACCATGAGGGGTCTCAAGTGAACAATCGCCAGCAATGCGGGACTGTACGGTCTTTTCGGCATGAGGTCGGCGCATGACCATGGAAATGGCGGGGCATGGATCGTCCGATGCCATTTGGATGTGTGAAAGGATCACGACTCTGCATCGAACCCAGGCCCTAGATCGGTTTCTGGCCGGTATCGAGCGTCGGGCATTCCGTATGGCGAAGATCGCCACTGGCGATGCCGATGAGGCGATGGATCTCGTCCAGGATGCGATGCTGAAGCTGGTTCAGCGGTACAGCACTCGCGATGAGGCCGAGTGGGGGCCGTTGTTTCATACGATTCTTCAGCATCGCATCCGGGATTGGTATCGGCGGACGAAAGTTCGGAATCGGTGGCGTCAGTGGCTTGGCAAGGGAGAGGAGTCCGATGCACAGTCTGACTTTCTTGAGTCGGTGCCAGATACGAGTCAACCGTCGAGCGACAGGCAACTCGCGCTCAAGCAGGCGGCGGTTGCATTGGAGCAGGCCTTGCGGACGTTGCCGTTCCGGCAACAGCAGGTGTTTCTCTTGCGTGCATGGGAAGAATTAGACGTCGCGCAAACGGCGACGGCGATGGGCTGTTCGCAGGGGAGCGTGAAGACCCACTATTTTCGCGCCGTCCATACATTGAGGAAGTTGTTAGGAGATCATTGGTCATGAACAGGGAGTTTCAGCCGGACGAGGAGCGATTCATTGCCCGTGCGAAGCAGGTCTTGGATCACACTATGGACGGGGTCGATCATCAGACCCGGTTGAGGCTACAGCATGCGCGGGTTGCGGCCTATGAAGCACGTCCGGCTCGTTCGTGGAGACTACTATGGGCTGGTGGTCTTGCGACGGTTTCCGTCGCAGCCCTCGCGCTGGTCCTGTGGGTGAAACAGCCTGCTCTTGAGAACCACCATGCGCCGGTATTGGAGGATATGGATCTCGTGTTGTCGGCCGAAAATGTTGAATTGGCGGAAGACCTCGAGTTTTATCATTGGCTGGCCGATGACGATGTCACGGGTTAACTGGTTGCTGATACTGGTGGTGCTGGTTGCGTTCAGGGCTGAGGCAGCGCCGCAGGATTCTGGACCACCGCCGGATGCCGATTTTCTGGAATTTATTGGATCCTGGCATGCCGGGGATGATCGATGGGTCGATCCCTTTCGTATCGGCGGCGGGCCGGATCTGGCGCCCGGTGCAAAGGAGTCTGCGTCTCGACGACCCAAAGCTGGTGGTCAGACGAACAAGCCTCCAGAGGAGACGAACCAGGAGTCGAATCGGAAGGGTACAGATGTGATCGTGCCACAGAGAGACGTACAGCCATGATGATCGTTGCGATCAGTCTGATAGTGGTCCTTGGATGCGGAGGTTCCGCCTGGGCGCAGGAAAACCCTGCAGGCGTGCCGTGGCATCAATTAAGCCAGGACGAACAGCAGACGCTCCGACAGTTCAACCAGAACTGGGATCAGTTGCCTCCCGAACGGCAGGAACGGTTGCGCAACGGCGCGCGACAATGGTCGACCATGAATCAGGAGGAACGGGGCGAGGCCCGGCAACGGTTCCAGCAGTGGAAGCAGATGCCCCAGGAGCAGCAACAAGCGTTGCGTGAACGGTTTCAGCGTTTTCGCGAATTGCCACCTGAGCGACGGGAGGCCATCCGCAACGCCCGGCAATGGTTTCGATCCTTGCCGCCCGAAGAGCGCCATGAGATGCGGCAACAGTGGAAGAACATGACTCCGGACGAGCGGCGGGCGTTTCGACAGCAGCTCAAGAAAAATTACAATGGTGATGGATCGGCAACTGCACCCCATCAGCCCCCGCCCCATGATCGACCGCCTCACCCCCGGCCCTTCCGTCCCAACCACTGATCGAGGCGCGACCTCCTTGAGCCGCACCATCCTGTCTGCTCCGGCTGCTTGACACTGCCGGTGGTATTCCAGAGAATCATCGACGCAACGAACGGACACCAGTTCGTAAGACTCACATGTGAGGGAGAGACGAAAAAAATGAAAAGCGAAATCTTATATCCGGGCGCGTTTCCGATGGTGCGGGTGGATTTGACGGCGGGCGAGTCGATCAAGGCTGAGTCTGGTGCAATGGTGGCTTGTTCGCCGACCATCGACATTGAAAGCAAGATGGAAGGCGGTTTTCTCGGAGCCCTATCGAGAAAGTTCCTGACGGGAGAAAAGTTCTTCTTCCAGACGCTGCGTGCCAGCCGCGGTCCGGGTGAAGCCTTGCTGGCGCCGACCGTCCCCGGTGAAATTGTCATCTTGGAACTCGATGGTGTGAACGAGTACATGGTGCAGAAAGACGGTTTCCTTGCAGGCGCCGACGCGATCGTCATCGAAAGCAAAATGCAGAGTTTGAGTCGTGGATTGCTGGGTGGCGAGGGGTTCTTCATTCTGAAAATCAGCGGGAAAGGGACGCTCGTCCTGAACAGCTTCGGGGCTATTCACAAGATCGAGTTGAAGCCTGATCAGGAATATATCGTGGATAACAGCCATCTGGTCGCCTGGTCTGCCACCACGTCCTATAACATCGAAAAGGCCACGTCTGGATGGGTTGCCAGCTTTACCTCGGGTGAAGGGTTTGTCTGCCGGTTTCGAGGACCAGGACTCGTCTACATTCAAAGCCGGAACCCGGGAAGTTTCGGAGCCTGGATCAGGCAATTCATCCCTGTCTCCGAGTAGCGGATGCTTAAAATGCCGGCCAACGTCGTTCTCGGCTCGAAACAATCCTCAATGTACCCTCTGGGGGTACGCCTCCGGTTTTTGCTCGTTCGTGGACATTTTGAGCAGCCGTAAACCTTAGATGACCACTATGACTCCTAATGCGCTCTGTTTCGGTAGCCAGTTCCAAGCCAGCGGTGCCCCTTGTGTCGTCCAGGTGGATGGGGAGGGTCTCACGATCGTCTTCGAATCTGAGGGGACCGAGGGCGCGCGGGAGGCTATTCTGTTTTCTGCACTCACTGTCTCGGCAGGCGGGCTCGACCATGACCATCTCGTGGTGAAGTGGGCTCATGCACAGGGGGAGCGGACGCTCTATCTCAAAAACCACGACGTGATACGTGCCTTCCGCCACGCCGCGCCGGATCATTTGAACGCTCCGTTTGAACAGGCGGCCGAGCGGGTGCGGCAGGTGCGGCATCGCCATCGTGTCATGTGGGCTGCCGTAGGCAGTTCGATTCTCGCCCTGATACTGGGCCTCTGGTTCGGAGCCGATCTGTTGGTCGAGGTGGCCGTGAGCCGGATTCCGGTGGAGTGGGAACAAAAGCTTGGGGAATCGGCCTATCGGGATTTTCTTGCCCATCAAGAGGTGATGAAAGAAGGTCCGGCGGTCGTTGCGCTGGGAGAGATGACGCAACGGCTGACCGAGCAGATCCCGAATAACCCCTATAAGTTTGAAGTGACGGTGGTGAAGAGCGACATCGTCAATGCCTTCGCGCTGCCAGGCGGGCATGTGGTGGTGTTCACCGGGCTCATGAAAAAAGCGGAAAGCGGTGAAGAGGTGGCGGGCGTCATGAGCCATGAGTTGAACCACGTGCTGCAGCGCCATGGGCTTGAACGGGTTGTCAAGAGTCTTGGGCTTATGACAGCGGTGGCCATTGTGCTCGGTGATCAACAGGGCCTCGTCGGGATGATGAAGCAAGTCGGCGTCGAACTGCTCACCCTTAAATTCGGACGGGAGCAGGAGACCGAAGCGGACGTGACGGGCTTGCAACTGCTTCAGCGGGCAAAGATCGATCCCTCCGGCATGATCCGGTTTTTCGAGCGGCTCTCGGAGAAAGACGAGGGGCGGATGGAATGGCTCTCGACGCATCCGATGAGCACCGCCAGGGCCGAACGACTGAAGGCGGAGTTGGCGGCCTTGCCGAAGAAATCCCCGGAGCCCTTTACGTTCGACTGGAAACAGGTCCAGGCGTCGCTCGGATCTCAGCCGGTCGTCACTCCGTGAGCCAGGGGAGCGCCATGCGGATCGGAGTAATTGCCGATACCCATGGCCTGTTCGATCCGGCGGTTCGACAACACTTTACAGGGGTTGATCACATCCTCCACGCCGGGGACATTGGCGGCCAGTCTGTGATCGATCAGCTACAGGCCATCGCTCCCGTCACTGCGGTTTCCGGCAATGTTGACGGGTATGAGCAACGCGGGTTTCCGTCAGAGATCATCATCGAACTCGCCGGTTGCCGCATCGCCATCCGTCATATTCTGTATGAAGGCGGGAAGCTGACGGAAGATGGGCGAGCGTTCCTCCAGGACACCCAGCCGGACCTCTGCATTTTCGGTCATACGCATCAGCCCAAAGTGGAATGGTTCGGCAAGACGTTGCTCTTCAATCCCGGCTCAGCCGGTCCGAAGCGATTTTCCTTGCCCCGTGGGATTGGAGTCCTGAAACTTGAGAATGGGGAGATCGTGCCGAGTTTTATTGCGTTAGAGAAAGGCTCGGTTCGAGCAGCCAAGAGTCGGCAATCATGAGGTATTCCGAGAAAGGAGGGGGCAGATGAAGACACGCAAGTTCCTGAGTCGGATTGTGGCAGGGGCGGTGGTGATCTGTTTCATGACCGTAAGTACGGCTTGTTACGGTCCGTTCAACCTGACCCGAAACGTGTATCACTGGAATAGTGGAATCAAAGGCAGCGGCGAGGTAAACGATAAATGGATGAAGGAGTTCGTCTTCTTCGGCATGATCATCATTCCGGTGTATATGTTTTCGGCGTTGTTGGATGCCTTTATCTTCAACTCCATTCAATTCTGGAGCGGGGACAATCCGATCAAGGCATCGAACGTAGGTCACGACGGCCGGACGAAGGTGGCTCGCCTAGGTGATGCGACGGTGCGATGGACGCCGATGGAAGAAGGCGCGACTGTGACGTACGAGCGAAATGGGATGGTGGAGCGTCGTGCCACGATCGTGCCTGATGCAACCGGCTATCGGCTCGTTGACGAGGCGGGGACCACACTTGCGGAAGCGACGTATGATGCTGATGGGGTGGTCACGTTGCTCGATCGCGATTGTCAGGTCGTGCAGCGCTGGACGGGGGATCAACTGCGATCGATAGTTCAGGGCGATAGTGCAATTCTGGACAAGTCTGAGGCCCTGTAGCAGGTATAGAAATATTCAGGGAGTCAGACATTGATGCAATGCGCCGGCCTGGCGTCAGGAGTCCCCTGCATGGAAAAAAATTGTGGCACTCTCGAATAGTTAGGCTATAATTGCCTCAGTTATTGCATTATTTCGTGCCCTGGCACTCACCATCATAACATGGAGGAGGATGTATGAAGAAATTGCTCATGCTCGGAGTGGTAGGAATGTTTGTCGCCACGCAAGGCGGATTTGCGTTGGCAGCCGGTAATCCGGACACGGGACCAGGCTGTGGTCTCGGCAAGATTGCCTGGGAGAACTATCCGCACCAGAAGGTCATTGGTATCCAGACCATGGAAGCGACCACGAACGGACTCATGGGCAACAACACGTTCGCCATCAGCAGCGGCACCTCCGGCTGCACCAACGACGGCAAGTTCTGGGCGGAACAGAAGGTCAATGCCTTCGCCTCGTTGAACTTCGAGAATCTTGCACAGGATATGGCTCAGGGGCAGGGCGAACATCTCGCCTCGCTGGCAACCTTGATGGGGATTCCAGCGGCTCAGCAGCCGGCATTTTTCACAATGACGCAGGAAAAGTATGCCTCGCTCGTGGCGGCAGGGGAAACCTCTCCGGTTGCCCTCGTGAAGGCGCTGAATGAAGCCGTGGCCACGAATCCAATGTTGGCTAAGGTCTCGCAGTAAGATCGTCTCGTGGGGTTCCGGTTGTATCAGCTGGAACCCCACGGGCCTTTTAGATCCCCGTTCCTCCTTCTCCTCCTTCTTGTTTCCTGTCTGATCATTCTTGGCGCGATACCCAGTTGGGCAGCTGAGGCTCCTGATATTCTCTATCTCAATGAACTCATCGGCCGCGCAGAAGCCATGCATCTTGCCGAAGAACGTGAGTGGCATGTGCTGCTGCACTACCGTCGTACGCTTTTCGGTGGGACCGAGAGCATGCAAGACGATCCGGGATTTTTTCTCTCTCCGGAGGGAAAGACCAATCCACAGGCTGAGTTGGCAGCGACGCTGAGTAATTTTTTTTCAGATGAACTTGTGGGCCGATCGAAGCAGCCGGCGCAATGCGCCTTTGTCGCGCGGTATTATTGGCTGAACGAGAAGCTACGGTTCGACGCAGCTAGGCTCACTCCACAACCCTGCGAACGTTTCACGCGCTGGTACGACGAATTCAACGCCGCCGCGATCACCATCATTTTCCCGTCTGGTTTCATGAATAACCCGTCCTCCATGTTCGGCCACACGTTTCTGCGGGTGGACGGGAAGGAGCAGACGCCGCAGACCCGCATTCTCGCCTACACGATCAACTACGCGGCACAATTGCCCGCCGATGCCGGGGTGGAATATGCCATCAAGGGTATCTTTGGGGCCTATCCAGGCTACTTCTCAACGATTCCCTATTACCTCAAAGTGCAGGAATATCGCGACATCGATAATCGGGATATTTGGGAGTACCGGTTAAATCTGACGGCTCCGCAAGTGCGGAGACTTTTGATGCATACCTGGGAATTGGGAAACGCCTATTTCGATTACTTTTTCTTTGGCGAAAACTGCGCATACCATATTCTGTCTCTCCTTGAGGCTGCCGAGCCGTCGGTCCATCTGCTTGACCGGTTTCCCGTCTATACGATTCCCATTGATACCGTTCGGCTCGTACGGGAATCGGGATTGGTCGGCGAGGTCGTATCTCGCCCATCCAGAAGCACGTTGGTGCGTCGCAAGCGAGCGTCAATGTCGGCTGACGAGCGTGTTTGGTTCGATCGCCTGATTCGAAATCCCGCGGATCTTCAGTCAGAGGGTTTTCGTACGCTGCAACAAGACCGACAGGCCTTCGTACTGGAAACTGCGTCGGATTACCTGCTGCAGCATAGTGCAGTTGGAGGAGAGGAAGGCCTTCCATTCCGAGAGAAGAATCGAACAATTCTCCGTGCGAGAAGTGAGTTGAAAGTGACCCCGCGCGATCTGCCGATCCAGCCCTATGTCAAACAGCCCGATTTGGGTCATGGAACCAGTCGAATCGGGATCGGAGCCGGATGGCGGAACCATCGCGCGTTTGAAGAAGCCAACATCCGCGCCGCGTACCATAATTTGCTGGATCCGGAGCCGGGGTTCACGCCCGATGCACAAATAGAAATCATGTCCCTGTCGTTGCGCCATTACCACGACCAATCGCAGGCCCGTGTCGAGCGGTTCAGTCCGATCAATATTGTTTCGCTGGCCCCGATGGATTCTCTCTCGCAGCTGCCGTCCTGGAAGGTGAATGTCGGGATGCAGACGATCCGGCACAATGGCTGTACTCTCTGCAGCAATGGAGTCGCCAACGTAGGTCTCGGGGCTGCGGCAGAAACGGCGCTGTTCAAGCGCGAAGTCTATTTTGCATTTGCCGAAGCCGAAGCCAACTACAGCAGAGCCTACGAAGAGCGGCATCGGGTTGGAGGTGGCGGGACGGTGGGGCTGTTGGTCGACGCCACCGATCGCTGGAAGTTGATGCTGTCCGGCTCCTACCTGCGTTATGCGCTCGGAGACAAGTCCGACGACATCCGCTGGTATGCCGGATCGCGCTATACGCTCTCGCAGAATTGGGCATTGCGGGTGGAATATAACCATCGTGACCGGGACAATGACCTGGTCTTTTCCGTCCAAGCCTTCTTCTAATCGGTCGCGCCCCCTTGCCCGTACCAGAGAGTCCTGCTACAAGAGTGCCAACCACCGGTTTCCAGAGGTCCATTATGAGCGTCGGTACAGACCCATCCGGTGAGCGCCCCCTGTCCCAGCTGCCCATGGTGCCTGTCGCGCCCCATCCTCCCTTGCGCCGATACTATTCCGAGGACAAGAAGCGTCAAGTATTTCTGAACGAGCTGTTTGACCGGACGGCCTATCAGTATCGCAATATCGATATGGCCACCGGATTCGGCTCCGGACTCTGGTATCGGAAAAAGGCGCTCCGGGAAGCGGGACTGAAGGCCGGGATGCATGTGCTAGATGTCGCCTGTGGGCCTGGTTTAGTCTCGCAAGGTGCCCATGAATTGGTTGGCCCGTCTGGTAGAGTGGTTGGGCTGGATCCGAGCATGGGAATGTTGCGGGAGGCCCAGAAGGGCCCCTGCCGGAATGTAGTGCGAGGCATAGGAGAGCAGCTGCCCTTTCCCGATCAGAGTTTCGATTTCTTGAGTATGGGCTATGCCATGCGCCATCTCTCGGATCTGAAAACCGCGTTTGCTGAGTATCGACGTGTACTCAAGCCGGGAGGGATTGTGCTGTTGTTAGACATCTGCCGGCCTCGCTCTTCGCTGCTGCTGTCCCTGTCGCGTTTTTACATCAAGACGGTCATGGGTCTCGCCTTTACCGCCTCGACCGGGAATCGGGATATGAAAACATTGATGGCCTATTGGTGGGATACGACCGAGTTCTGTGTCTCGCCGGAGACGATCCTCGGCGCGTTACGGGAGGTCGGGTTGACCGATTGTTCGTTGCACGAGATCTTCAACGGGCTCTTGCGAGATTACCGGGCGGTGAGAACCTAGTATGAATATGGAACATTCAGAATCAAGGCCGCTCGAACCAGAGGTGGCGACGCTGATCGTTCAGACGCTCAAGCTGAAGATCGATCCGGCTACGATCCAGCCTGACGCCGCGCTGTTCGGAGACGGGCTCGGCCTCGACTCGATCGATGCCTTGGAGCTTTCGCTGGCCATTTCACAAACCTACGGCTATCAACTCAAGTCGAGCGATCCAGACATTAAAGCCATCTTTTCTTCCCTGCGGGCGTTGGCCAATGCGATTGTGAAGAACCGCACGAAGTGACTGCGGGTGGGCCATGCACGATACCCCTTTGATCGGCCCCTATAGTCCGGACGATGTGCTGGCCTGGGAGCCGGATGGTTCACGCACGGCGCGGCAGTTTTTATCCGATGTCGCCCGACTCGCTGAATCCTTGCCCGATCGGCTCACCGTCATCAATCTCGCAACGAGCCGCTACGAGTTTCTGGTGGGATTTGCCGCGGCGATTCTCCGGCGGCAGTTGACGTTGCTGCCTCAAAGCCGGGCGGTCCAGACTCTTCGCCGTATCGCCGGCGATTACCCAGAGAGTTACGCCCTGACCGATCGTGACGATGCGATCGAGGGGATCGAGTCTGTCGCGATCCAACATCGACAAGGCCTGGCTCCTTGGCCGGACGAGATTCCGCTAGTCCCCCTGAATCAAGTCGTGGCGATCGCCTTCACCTCCGGGAGCACAGGTCAGCCGATGCCCAACAAGAAAACGTGGGGGGCGTTGACGGCCGTGGCTCACGCAACCGGATCCAGGCTCGGCATCAAAGGCGGCGATCGCGCCTCGGTGGTGGCCACCGTTCCGCATCAACATATGTTCGGCCTCGAAGCCTCCGTCATGTTGCCCCTCATGCATGGATTAGTCATGCATGCCGGGCGACCGCTCTTCCCGGCCGACATCCTGAGCGCCTTGGCCGACGTGGAGGGGCGAAGGATTCTCGTGACCACACCCTTGCATCTTCGCGCCTGCATGACCGAAGGCGTGAGAATGCCGCCGGTCGGGCTGATCCTTTCCGCCACCGCTCCCCTTTCTCAGGGCTTGGCTCAAGAAGCTGAACGGCACTTTCACACGGAGGTGCACGAAATTTTCGGATTTGCCGAAGCCGGCAGCGTCGCGGAGCGACGAACGACGGCGGGGGATTCCTGGCGGCCCTTAGATGGAGTGCGGCTTCAATCCAGCGACAGGGGATGGAGCGTATGTACGGACTACCTTCCCCATCCGGTTCGGGTGCCGGACCGCATGACCGTCGATGCGCAGGGGCTGTTCATCGTCCATGGTCGGGAAGCAGACCAGATCAACGTCGCAGGCCATAGGGTATCGCTCGGCGACTTGAATCAAAAACTGCTGGAGATCGAGGGGGTACAGGATGGCGTCTTCTACTTGCCCGAGGAGGGCTCCGATTTCGTCACCAGGCTGATGGCCTTTGTCGTGGCTCCGGGAAAAACCAGCGAAGAGATTCAGCGCGGGTTGCGGACCCAGATCGATCCGGTGTTTCTGCCCCGCCCCTTGGTCTGTGTTCCCAGTCTGCCGCGCAATGCCACCGGAAAACTGCCACAGGAATCGGTACGTGAGCTGGCCCGGCAATGGCTGGCAGGGCAGGGCCATGGTACATGAGCGGGTGCTCTCCATCGGCCATGACCATCCGTCGCTGGCGGGGCACTTCCCTGGCTATCCCGTCGTGCCTGGTGTGGTTCTGCTGAACGAAGTGCTCGACACCCTGCGTCGGGGATCGGCGGCTCCATTGGTGGTGAAGGGTCTGCCGACGGTGAAATTTTCTTCTCCGCTCAGACCGGGCGAGGCTGTGACCATCCGCGTGGATGAAGAGGGAGCCGGACGGGCCACATTTTCTTGCCGGGTGGACGCGCGCCTTGTGGCATCCGGCACCATCGAGTTCATGCCTGGCGCAACGGCGCACATGGAACGGACGTGAGCCTCGCCTGGCAACAGCAGCAGGAACGCGGGAGCCGGACGGCCATCCGGTTGATGGCCTGGATCGCGCAATCGCTGGGTCGTCCGACCGCTCGGGTCCTGCTCCATCCGATCTGTCTGTATTTTCTGTTGGCCTCAGGGTCTGCCCGCAAGGCGATCACGCAATTTCGTGAGCGGCTGTTCGGTCGGCCGGTCGGGTGGTGCGATCTCTATCGCCATTACCTTGCCTTCGCCGCAACGATCCTTGACCGGGTCTATTTTCTGCGTAGCCGGTTCGATCTGTTCGATATTCAGATCCATGGGTTAGAGGTGTTAGACCGTGAGTTGGCGAAAGGCCGTGGTTGTGTGCTCCTGGGGTCGCACCTTGGAAGCTTTGAAGTGGTGCGGGCCGTAGGACTGTCCCGTCAGCACATCGAGATCCGCGTCCTGATGGATGAGCAGAACGCGCCCTTGATTCGTCACCTGATTCAGGAGTTGAATCCCGCCGTCGCGGAGACAGTCATTCAGGTCGGCGGGCCTGGCACTATGCTGCAAGTAAAAGAATGTCTGGATCGGGGTGGTGTCGTCGGGATCATGGGCGATCGTGTGATGCAGAACGATCAGTCGCTTGCCTGTACTTTCTTGGGGGGGCAAGCCAGGTTTCCGACCGGAGCGATGCGATTGGCCCGCGTCGTCCATGCTCCGGTGGTCCTCTTCTTCGGGCTGTACCGGGGGGGGAATCGCTATGAGGTGTATCTCGAGTCCTTTAGCGAAGGGATGGATCTGTCGCCCGATCAGCGCGCCATCGATCTGCAGCGGTGGGCGCAACGGTATGCTGATCGCCTTGAAGCATGTTGCCGCCTCGCGCCGGACAATTGGTTTAACTTCTATGAATTTTGGAACGATAAGCCGTAACAGGATGCTGAACAGGTCCGCCAGACAGGAAACGTTGAACGATGAGTGATGAACTGTGAATGAAAAACGATCTTCACCTCAACATTCATCGTTCAAAGTTCAACGTTCAGTTGCTCGCTCGCTGCGGCCTTGCTGGACGAACCTGTTGAGCATCCTGTGGATCAGTATCCTAGGAATGCTTCCACTGATCGGTTCCCTGGCAACAGCCGGCGAGAATGTGACGTCTCACAGCGACCATTCAAGTCGTGCTTGGACGGTCGAGCAGGTCGTGGCCTCGCTGAAGGAAGGGCGAGAGCCCTCAGTATCGTTTGAAGAAGCGACCTACTCGTCATTGCTCACCGAGCCCTTGATCGTGCGCGGCCTGTTGCGCTTCACGCCCCCGTCGACATTGGAGAAGGACGTGCTGGAGCCGTACCGGGAACGGTACCTCATTGAGGGAGACCGGGTGACTTTCGAGAGTGAACGCAAGCATGTGAAGAAAACCATTTCTCTTGAAGACTATCCAGCGTTACGCAGCTTTGTTGAAGCCTTTCGGGCGACGCTCACGGGCGATGTGGCACAGCTCAAGAAAGTGTACGAAACTACCGTTGACGGCACCAGCCGACAATGGACATTGCTGCTCCGTCCCTACGATCCTGCCGGAAAGTCTATGGTCGACTATCTGCTGTTGTCCGGGTCGGAAGGGCACCTGACGACCATCGCTATCCGAGCGCCGGATGGCGACCGCTCGGTGATGACGCTTCGCCGGGGACCATCCAAATGAAAGCCGCCTGGTGGCCAGTTCTCGTCTGGGTTGCCCTCATCGCGGGTGCAGCCTGGTTCACCGGAACCCGTCTGTCTGTCCATAGCGAACTGAGTGACCTGCTTCCCGAAGGCACCACGGCGACGCAACGGTTGTTGCTGACGCAGGTGCGCTCGGGCTTGGCCGGCCGGATGTTGCTGTTGGCCATCGAGGGGGCGCCGCCGGATGAATTGGCCAGGCTCAGCAAGACGTTGGGCGAAGGGCTGCGAGCGCATACCCAGATCGATTTCGTGGGCAACGGCATGCAGGTCTTGTCGTCCGAAGAACGGCAGGTCTTGTTTCGCGCGCGCTATCTCCTAAGCCGGGCGGTGAGGGCCGAGACCTTTTCGGCCGATTCGCTGCATGCCGCTCTTGAGCAACGGCTCGATGAACTGCGTTCTCCTCTGGCTTCGATGATCAAGGCCTATATTCCGACCGACCCAACCGGAGAATTTCTCGGGATCCTCCAG
>JANYAJ010000224.1 GCA_025361385.1 Nitrospira sp. | reverse complement strand
CTGAAGAACTGCAATATCTCGAGTTTGACCCCGGCGTTGCCGTGCCGCTTCCGGCGGAACTCAAGAAAGTCGAAGCCATCACGAAGGGGCTTGAGGAACGGCCTGGCCTACGTCTGGAGATCACCGGCACGGCCGATCCAGTCCGAGATAAAAAAGAGCTCGGTCTTCAGAAACTGAAGGCGCAGCTGTTCGCGAGATGGCGTCAGGAGAAGGGCGCCTCAAAGGAGGCGGACCTGCCGATGCGTGAGGAGGAACGGCTGATCACAGAGCTCTTTAGTCAGCAGCGCAGCCAGCAGCCTCTACCCGCGCCGGCTATGGCCACTGACCCTGCGCCGAAGCCGCCGACAATCGATGACATGCGGCAGCAGCTTGTTGCGGCCATCGCGGTTTCCGACTCGGATCTTCGAGTCTTAGCGCAACAACGGGCCGATCAGGTACGCGGACAGTTTACCGGTGAGGGGAAGCTTGCCGTCGAACGTGTGTTCGTGACAGAAGTCGAGCTGACGGCCTCGGATCACGACAGGGTCAGAAGTCGCTTGAATATCACCGCTGGACAGTAATCCGTTCTCCCCCTTGCACTTGATCTTGGAGAGACAGTATCGTAGTGCTGTTCTGTGAGTAGGCCGACGTTTTGTGTAACCACGGAGGATATCATGGCAATTCGATTGGGCGATGAGGCACCGAATTTTACGGCAGAGACGACCGAAGGGACCATTAACTTTCATGAGTGGCTGGGCGGCGGGTGGGGGATTCTTTTCTCGCATCCGAAGGACTATACCCCGGTCTGTACCACCGAGTTGGGGACCGTGGCCAAGATTACGCCGGAGTTCAAGAAGCGTGGCGTGAAAGTCATCGCGGTGAGCGTCGATCCCCTGGATTCGCACAAGGGCTGGATCAACGATATCAATGAGACGCAGCACACCACGATGAACTATCCCATCATCGCGGATCCCGATAAGAAGGTCGCGACGCTCTACGACATGATCCACCCCAATGCGCTGGATAATATGACCGTCCGTTCAGTCTTCATCGTTGGGCCGGATAAAAAGGTCAAGCTCACCTTGACCTATCCAGCCTCGTGTGGCCGGAACTTCGATGAGTTGCTGCGAGTGATCGATTCGCTCCAGTTGACCTCGAAATTCAAAGTCGCTACGCCAGCGAACTGGAAGGACGGGGAAGATTGCATCATCACTCCAGCCGTAAACGATGCTGAAGCGAAGACACTCTTCCCCAAGGGCTTCAAGACCGTCAAGCCCTACCTGCGTTATACGCCGCAGCCGAACAAGTAAGACACGATATAAGTAAGATCGAAGAGCGGGAGAGGCCTGAGGCTTCTCCCGCTCTTTGTCTATGTCCCTTTGGAGCACTATCAGATTCGGTCTTAGACCAACAGCAGACCAGCGGATCGAACCTTCTTCCAGGAGGTACTACTCAGGAAGGTCTCGAAATCCTTTGCGGTCCCTGGAAAGCTTGTCTTCGTATCCCGGAGAAGGGGATAGGGAGATGAGGAGGCGCTCTGTGGTGTAGATTGCTGAATCAGATCGCCCAGCCACTGGGCCTGTTGCATGGGGAGCGTCACGGCGTGATCGCTGGTCCGTCCCGGCAGAATGAGTCTCGTTCTTCTTCCGACCGGCTCACAGACTGGTTGCCCGCCTAGCCAAACAAACCGCCGCTCTGCACCTGGGTCATCCTCAACAACTCGGCCCTTGAGGAGACGCTGCACCCACGTGGAGGAGACGCGAGGTTTGGGTGTGGCATGATCGAACCATTGGCGGACGTCCAGGGTCAGTCCCTTTCCTTCCAGATAATTGAGCATCGACCGTCGCAGCCCTTCGCCGAGCCATTCCGGCGTGGCGCCATGTTGATCATGGTGTTGGAGGTCATTCTCTGCAAAGCCTTGAAACTCAGGCCCAAGGATGCGCAGACCATGCGCAGCCGGTTTGAGGCCAATGGGACTGTGGGCCGTCGCGGTAAAGCGATGCCAGAAGGCGGACTGCATGAGATCTGCCGCGACCAATTGACGGACTCGCTCCAGCGAGTCCACGGTTTCTTGGACGGTCTCGGAGGGGCAGCCGTACATGAGATAGGCATGGATAAGGATGCCTGAGTCTTTGAAGGCTGCCGCCACAAGCGCCGTCTGATCGACGGTAATTCCTTTCTTAATCTTCTCCAGCAACCGGTCGGAAGCGGCTTCGAGTCCTGCTGTCACCGCAATGCAACCGGAAGCAGCCAGGAGGCGGCAGAGGTCTGGGGAAAATGCTTCTTCAAAGCGGATATTGCCCCACCAGGAAATGGTGATGCCCCGTTCGAGCAAGGCCAAGGCGAGGGCCTTCAACGCAGCGGGGGGCGCTGCTTCGTCGACAAAATGGAACCCCCGGCGGCCGGTCTCGGCGATCAATTGTTCGATCTGTTGGATGAGCCGATCGGTCGGCGTCATCTCGTAGCGACTGATATAGTTGAGTCCGACGTCGCAAAATGTACATTGCTTCCAGTAACAGCCGTGGGCGACCGTTAGTTTATTCCAATGGCCTTCCGACCAGAGGCGATGCATGGGATTGGTGCTGTCTAAAATGGTGAGATAGCGACCCAGGTTGAGACCGCTATACGTCGGACAACCAACCTCGCCCATGTTGAACTCTCGATCAGAGATCTCATTCGCGAAGACCACTCGATCCTTCTCTCGATAGAACGTCCGGCAGAGTTGCTGGCGTGACCTGGTTCCTGCCAGATGTTCGATCAACGACAGCAGGGGCCGTTCCCCGTCATCGAGCGTGACGAAATCGACATAGTCGAAGACGCGTGGGTCGGACAGACGCCGAAGCTCTGTGTTGGCATAGCCGCCTCCAAGAGCAATGGCGATGTCGGGCCGTCGATGCTTGATCGAGTGGGCGATACGAAACGCGCCATAGAGATTTCCCGGAAAGGGCACGGTGACCGCCACAAGAGAGGGCTTATGGCGGTCGAGATGCTCCCATAGGGACTCGAGCATGAATTGATCCGTCAACGTCGGAGGGACCGTGACGGCCTCAATGATGGTCTCAAACGACGAGGCGGCTCGGGCGATATGTTCCGCATAGCGGCTCAGGGCAAAATGGGGCGAGACGGTCGCCTGGATCAAATCGGCCAGGTCTTCAAGATAGAGGGTGGCGAATCGTTTGGCGCGATCCTGCTCCGACAGGGCATGTACTGACGAGGATCGTCCTCGATGGCCAGCAAAGCGGGGGCCTTGAGGCAAAAATCCTGGGCGGGCGAGGAGCAGGGCTAATGAGGGATTGCGTCCTTGGAGAAATTCGATGACCGGCTCGATGGTATGCAGATAGGCTGGCTCGACCGCAAGCATCTGTCTGGCTTCACCGGGCAGTTCATCTTTGAGCCCGCGCACTTGTTCGAACACCGCTTGGAGTCCCGATCGGCTGAAAATCTTGAGCACCATTTCGATGCCGAGATCGGCCTGGGAAGTTTCAATCCCACGACCACGGAGAAACCCGGTGAGATAGGCCGTGGAGGGGTAGGGCGTATTCAGTTGCGTGAGCGGAGGGATGAGGAGCAACAGTCGCGGTGTCGGCATGGCCGTTGACATAACACAGGAGCGCTTTGCAACGCCAGATGACTCGTTAGGCCGCCTGTTGTTCCTGTAAGGCCTCCAGGGAGGAGTTGATGAAATAGCCTGTCCATCGGCTCAGGTTGAGATAATCGGACACCTTGTGGGCCAGCTCATTTCTCGGGATGCTCCGTGCGATCGATCGGGTGCTGTCGTGGCTGAGATTGGCAATGTTCGGGTTGGCCTGATCGACCGTTGGATCGTACATGATGACCAGCGGGCGCATGCGGGCCTGCAGGTTGATGCTGATAACCAGCCCGATGGATTTATCGGAGAGTTCGACGACGGTTCCCGGTGGGTAAACGCTCAAGATTTGAATCAGTGCAACGATTACTTCTTCCGAAAATGTCGTTTTGCCGCTCAGATACAATTTCGAGAGCGCCTCAGTCGGAGACAGGTTCTTACTCACATCCGGCGCATTGATGAGGCTTTCATATTCATCGACGGCCATGAGAATTCTGGAAAGTAATGACAGTTGGTCTCCTTTCAAATGCGCGGGATAGCCGGATCCATCGATTCGTTCATGGTGTTGCCGGATCATGTTGGTGACGGCATCGGGGATTCCGGGAAACTGTGTCAGCATCGCGAGCCCAAGATCGACATGTTGCTGAAAGGCCTTCCGGTTGTCGGCGGTCAGGCTGCCCCCACCATTGTGGAGGTGAGAGGGGAGCCTTTGTTCTCCGATGTCGTGCAGGAGACCGGCAATTCCCAACATTTGTGTGTCTTCATGGCTCAAGTCAAATTGCCGTCCCACCATCATCGAGAGCACGGCGACGTTCATGGCATGGAGGACTCCAATATCGTCGAGATCCTGGGCACCCAATAAACTCCCCATGGCACCAGAGGTGGCGTCGTCTAAGATGAGATCGGTCAGACTGTTGATCATGTCCTTTGCAGTCGAGAGGCCTTCTCCTGAGCCGCTCCTGATATCGTTGAGTGCCTTCGAACTCTGGGTGAGGGTTTGTTTGTATACCGCGTCGGCCTGTTGCAGGCTCTCGGTGTATCGGGTAATGGGGTGCTGTGAGCTGGTAGGGTCGGAGGAGGACTTGGCCTGTATCGGTGTGTTGACGTGAATAGCCGTTCCGTCTTCTCCGTTTCCTGAATCCTCGGCTGGTAACTGATCCGACCCCTTTCGATCGGATAAGGCAGGGTCGACGAGTACGAAACCCAACTTCAGGCCTCGGATGATCGCTAATTCATTCTCGGACGTTATTTTGAACGTTTTGCTGGCAAAGGGATGCTTAAACCAGGAACAGTTCAGGTCGACATACATGCCGACTTTGAGTTCGTCCGG
>JANYAJ010000196.1 GCA_025361385.1 Nitrospira sp. | reverse complement strand
GTTTGCCCGCCCACCGGGGGGAAGAAATCAGTGCCGAGGTGCTGGACGGCCCCCAGTCGGTCATTATCGACCAGGCGGAGAATCGGTTGCATATGCAGAAGGCCATCTTAACGAACCTATTAGGCAAGAGGAGTCGAACGAAACGATGAGTCGTGGCATTAAGAAAGTCGTGTTGGCTTACTCCGGCGGGCTCGATACCTCCGTGATTTTGAAGTGGCTCCAAGAAACTTACGAGTGCGAGGTGATTGCGTTCTGTGCCGATCTGGGACAAGGCGAAGACTTGCAAGCGATCAAGGCCAAGGCCCAAAAGCTTGGCGTGAAGAAAGTCTACGTTGAGGATCTGCGCGAGACCTTCGTGAAGGATTATGTCTTCCCGATGTTACGTGGCAATGCAGTTTACGAAGGCTGCTATCTGTTGGGGACCTCCATCGCCCGGCCCCTCATTGCGCGACGGCAAGCCGAGATTGCGCTCAAGGAAGGGGCTGAGGCGGTGTCGCATGGCGCCACGGGAAAGGGCAACGACCAAGTGCGGTTCGAGTTGACCTACACCGCCTTGGCGCCGAATCTCAAGATCATTGCGCCTTGGCGCGAATGGACGATGGGGTCGCGGCGCGAATTGATCGAATATGCCGATCGACATGGCATTCCGGTCACGGCGACGAAAGCCAAGCCCTACAGCATGGATCTGAACTTGTTTCATGTGAGTTATGAAGGCGGCATCTTGGAGGATCCCTGGAAGTCACCGCCGGATGAAATCTTTCAAATGACGGTGTCACCGGAGAAAGCGCCGAACAAGCCGCTCGAAGTCGAAATCGGCTATGAGGCGGGGAATCCGGTGTCGGTCGACGGGAAGAAAATGAGCCCGGCGACCCTATTGGCCCACCTCAATAAGCTGGGTGGTGCGCATGGGATCGGGCGTGTCGATCTGGTGGAGAACCGCTACGTCGGGATGAAGTCACGTGGAGTCTATGAAACGCCGGGCGGGACGATCCTCCACGTGGCCCATCGCGGGCTTGAGTCGTTGACGATGGATCGCGAGGTGCTGCACTTCAGAGATAGTTTGATTCCGCGCTTCGCCGATTTGATTTATAACGGCTACTGGTTTAGCCCGGAGCGGGAGATGATCCAGGCCTCGATCGATGCGGCACAACAGGACGTCAGTGGTACGGCGCGGGTGACGCTCTACAAGGGAAGCTGTACGCTGGCCGGGCGCAAGTCGAAAAACTCGCTCTACCGACTCGACATCGCCACGTTTGAAGAGGACCAAGTCTATAATCAGAAAGATGCCGAGGGGTTTATTCGGTTGAATGCCCTGCGGCTGAAGATCAGAGCCCAACGAAAGAAGGCCAGTATCTAATGGCACGAGCAAAGGGCCGCAGCCCAGTTGCATCGAAAGGCGAAAAGGCCTGGGGCGGGCGGTTCACAGAGAAAACGAATCGGCTGGTGGAAGCCTTCACCGTGTCGGTGGCGGTCGATCGCCGGCTCTATGCCTATGACATTCAGGGCAGCATCGCCCATTGTAAAACATTAGGGAAGGCCCGGGTCCTCACCGCTGCTGAGACGACAACAATCGTGCGGGGTCTTGAGTCGGTGAAGCGGGAGCTGGATCGAGGCCGCTTTCGCTTCACGCCGCAGGATGAAGACATACATATGGCGATTGAGCGCCGGCTGACCGAATTGATCGGTCCACTCGGCGGCAAGGTGCATACGGGCCGCAGCCGCAACGATCAGGTGGCGCTCGATATCCGGCTCTACTTGCGGGATCAGCTGGGCCAGCTCGTGACACGGTTAGAAAGCTTTCAGCGGGTCTTGGTGGCAAAGGGGAAGGCCAATCGCACCGTGGCGATGCCGGGCTACACGCATCTGCAGCGTGCACAGCCGGTGTTGTTTGCCCATCATCTCTTGGCCTATGTGGAAATGCTCGAACGGGACAAGGGGCGGGTTCGCGATGCATCGGTGCGGTTGAACGTCATGCCGCTAGGGTCTGGCGCGCTCGCGGGGACCAACTACCCGGTCGATCGCCGGTTCACGGCTGAGTTGCTCGGCTTTCCCGCTGTGACGCAAAATAGCTTGGATGCTGTGTCCGATCGTGATTTCATGATCGAAGTCGCCTCGGCCTTGTCGATCACCATGATGCACCTGTCCCGGCTGAGCGAAGAATTGATTCTCTGGTCTTCCCAGGAGTTTCGGTTTGTCGATCTTCCCGATGCCTTCTGTACCGGCAGCAGCATGATGCCGCAGAAGAAGAATCCCGATGTGCCGGAATTGGTGCGGGGCAAGACGGGGCGTGTGTACGGTCACCTTGTGAATCTGTTGACCACCCTTAAGGCGCTGCCCTTGAGTTATAATCGAGATCTCCAAGAGGATAAGCCGGCGCTCTTCGACGCCCTCGATACGGTTGCCGCGTCGGTGGAGATTTTAACGGAACTGATGCGTCGCATTACGGTAAACCGCGACGCGCTGAATCAGGCGCTCCAGGGTGGAGGCATGCTGGCCACGGAAGTGGCGGACTACCTTGTGACCAGAGGGGTGCCCTTTCGTGAAGCGCATGCGATCACGGGGCGGTTGGTGCGGGCTTCATTGGATCAAGACCGTGAGCTGACGGACTTCTCGCTCGAAGAGTTGAGGGAGTTTTCCTCGCGAATTGAAAAGGGTCTGTTCGCTCGGTTGACGGTTACGGCCGCGATCGATCAAAAATCTCAGATCGGTGGAACGGCCCGAGCGCGAGTGGAACAACGCATTAAAGAACTCGAGCGGATGCTCTCGTGAAGATACGGATGCTCAATGCGACATCCATCGTGGTTGGTGTGACGATGGGCATGTTGGTGGCCTGCGGAACCGTGGGGCCTCCGGTTCCCCCTGAAAATGTCGGGGTGAATGCGACGATTCAGCTACAAAAGAAGCGCGAGCTTCTGGATCTCAAACAGCGTGAGGCGGCAGCGGCGGCCGAGTCCGTTGAGTTGTCTCAGGATCCCATGCTACAGGGGCAGGATGTGAATCTTCCCCCGTTGCGACCAGTGGGAACTCGTTAGTGACGATGGCGCGATCATCTGCCGGATCTGTCTGGCCGGATAACCGGTGAGGAGGGTCGCGTGACTCAGGTCTACAAGGGGCATCATCGTCAACGTTGACCACCTCAAGTTGGCGATCCTTGGCGCCCCTCAAAGTGTTGGTGGGTTCAGGTGCGACGAAGGTCGCGATTCCGCATGTGAAAACTCGTTACCGTCCGTTCGAGGATGCCTTCGAGACCTCATGAGAGGGTTTCTCGCTCGCAAGCCGCGAACGGTTGAAGAAGGATGTACAGGATGCATAACTTCGAGTATCGACAGGGCGAACTCTACTGTGAAGAGGTGCCGGTCAGCCGCATCGCGAAAGAGGTTGGCACGCCTTGTTATATCTACAGCTACACGACCCTTGTTCGTCATTTTCGGGCCTATGATAGGGCCTTCAAGAGCCTGCCCCATGTGATTGCGTTTGCGATGAAGTCCAACTCCAATATCGCGATTCTCCGTCTCATGGCGAAGGAGGGGAGCGGGGTGGATATTGTGTCAGGCGGTGAGCTCTTCCGGGCGCTCAAGGCCGGCGTGCCTCCCTCGAAGATTGTGTTCGCGGGAGTCGGCAAAAATCACGAGGAAATTCGTGAGGCCTTGAAGGCCGACATCCTCATGTTCAACGTCGAGTCGTCGGCCGAGTTGCAGGCGATCAATGAAGTCGCGGCTACTGTCGGAGTCAAGGCGAGGGTCGCCCTTCGCATTAATCCTGACATTGATCCGAAAACACATCCCTATATTTCGACCGGTCTCAAGAAGAGTAAGTTCGGGATCGCCGCCGACCGGGCTCTCGAAGAATTCACGCTGGCCGCCTCACTTGCCAACATCGATGTCGTCGGAGTGCATAAACATATCGGATCGCAGTTGACCGAGGTTACACCGTTCGTCGAGGCTGTGAAGAAGGTCGTGACGCTGGTCAGAGCCTTGAAGGCTCAGGGCATCAACATCCGGTATGTCAATATCGGCGGCGGTCTCGGCATTACCTACTCGGATGAAACGCCTCCGTTGCCACAAGACTTAGCGGATGCCGTGGCGCCTCTGCTGAAAGATTTGGGCGTCACCCTCATTATGGAGCCGGGTCGCGTCATCGTGGGTAATGCCGGCATTCTTGTGACGAAGGTCCTGTATCGGAAAGACGGCGAGGCGAAACGGTTTATTATTGTCGATGCAGCGATGAACGATCTAATCAGGCCGAGCCTCTATGGGGCCTATCACGAAATTCGTCCCGTCTCAGAGGCGGTGCTCAAGCGGCCCAAGCACAATGTGGATGTTGTCGGTCCGGTCTGTGAGTCGGGCGATTTCCTGGCGAAGGACCGGTCTCTGCCGGAGGTCAATCCAGGTGACATGCTGGCGGTGATGAGTGCGGGGGCCTATGGCTTTGTGATGGCCTCCAACTACAATTCGCGTCCACGGGTGCCGGAAGTCTTGATCAGAGACGGAGAGATCCACGTCATCAAGACCAGAGAGACCTACGAGGATCTGGTGAAGGGCGAAACGATTCCGGTTTTTCTCGACTGAGGAACGGGCAAGGAAGACGCATTTTTGGTGAAGGAGTCAGCATGTTTACAGGTGCATTGATTGCCATCGTGACCCCGTTCAGGAATGGCAAGGTCGACGAACGGGCCTTCGGCGATCTCATCGAATGGCAAATTGCTAATGGGACGAACGGGATTGTGCCCTGCGGTACCACCGGCGAGTCCGCCACCCTGTCGCATCAGGAACATCATCGCGTGGTCGAATTGACCGTCGAGGTGGTCAATCGCCGGGTTCCCGTGATTGCCGGGACCGGCTCAAATAGCACGGGAGAAGCGGTGTCCCTCACGAAGCATGCCAAAGAGGCCGGGGCCGATGGGGCGCTGATTATTACGCCGTACTACAACAAGCCGACACAAGAAGGGTTGTACCGCCATTACAAGTTGATCGCAGAGTCCGTGGATCTGCCCCAGATTCTGTACAACATCCCCGGGAGGACCGGCGTCAATATGTTGCCAGCCACGGTGGCCAGGCTTTGCGGGCTAGGGAGTGTCGTCGGGATCAAAGAGGGGAGCGGGTCCGTCATACAGGCTTCCGAGATCGTAAGCACTTGCGGTGAGCGAATGACCGTTCTGGCAGGAGATGACTCCCTGACGTTGCCCATGATGGCGGTCGGAGGGAAAGGGGTCATCAGTGTGGCTTCAAACGTCGTTCCACTCCAGATGGCGCAAATGGTGAAGGCCTTCCTGAGCGGACAGATTGAGGAGGCACGGAGAATTCATTTTTCCTTGTCGCCGCTTTTCA
>JANYAJ010000186.1 GCA_025361385.1 Nitrospira sp. | reverse complement strand
CGACGCCCCGTCAAACGGCCATCGCCCTCACTGCAACGCAGCTCATCGGCGCCCGGACCATCGACGTAAATGGCCGCCGCATTGCCTACGACTGCGCCGGAGTCACCCGCGCGATTTATCTCAAGCACGGAATCGATCTCTATCAAGGCGGACCCAGCGCCCGTCACGCCAACGGGGTCCGGATCATCCATGCCAACATACGCCAACAAGGCACGTTCCACCAGGGTCCCACAGTCTATCCAGGCGACCTCGTATTTTTTGACAACACCTGGGACTTCAACAGAGACGGCAAGGTCAACGACCCCCTCACGCATGTCGGTATCGTCGAACGGCAGGACCAGGACGGCACCGTCGTCTTCATCAGCCGCGTGGCCGGCGCCGTCGAACGGTACCATATGAATCTCGCACTCCCGCATGTCCATAAAACCGCCGATGGCCGAATCCTCAACGACTATCTTCGCCGCAAGGGTGCCATCGACCCAGCCAATACCGACTACCTCGCGGGAGAATTGTTCTCGCAATTCGCCACTCGGGTAGGGCCTTGAAAACCAGTCCACCGCTCGTATCGCCCCTCGCCTCCTAGCCAAATCCGCAACAGAGGCTATACTTCATCAATATGGTCTGTTTCATCGCACTTATTCGCTCCGTATTCCGAGCAGTTCAACGCAGCGCAATACACTGTGCGACAGAGTCCATGGAGGGACGATGGGGCAGACTGCAACCTATTGCAGCGACTGTTACAACAAGGTGGGACGGACACAGGACCCGCAGATCAAAGCGGCGGAGAGCGACGGCAAGGTCCCGATGACGAAAGAAGGCGCCTGTTGCTCGTGCCAGAAGGCCACCGTCGTAGTCTACTTCGAGGGGTAACCGTCCTGATCGACCCGGCATCTCTTCCGACACAAGGGGCCTGCTACACTTACCCTATGGCAACGACGTCACGATCCAGTCGGGCTCCCCACCCCGATCCTCTGCGCCATACGATGCGAGAGGTGTACCAGAAACTCTTGTCTCTCTATAGTGCGTTGATTGTGGCGGAGCGTCTCACCTACGAACGCGTCCATGGCCGCGTCGACTCGACGGACGAGCTCATCCAGTTGGTGCTCAAAGACCCTTGGTTTACCTGGCTCTGCCCCATATTGGATCTGCTGGTCCGGATCGATCAGCTCCTTGAAGACGACGCCTTCGACATCACGAGTGAAAATGTCCAACACCTTGTATCAGAGGTGCGCACCTTGACCCGCCCCTCGATTGAGGGAGACGGATTCGAGCGTGCCTACTATGAGGCCCTCAACCGAGCCCCTGACGTCGTGCTCGCCCATTTCCAGGTCACGCACGTTCTATTACCAAAAGCCGCATAGCTTCCTCCCGCGCATGCCACTCGCATCTCGCCAGCTCACGATCTGTTCATGACACTACAGAATAAAATTGAATATGCCGATAGGCACATCATGACGGAGATCGGCCTTCGAAAAAATGTTCGACGGTCACCATTTTCGAAATAACCTGCTAAAATAATTTTATGGCATCTGTCTCCCACAAAACCAGCACCAGGAAATCCTGCCCGCTCCGGACGAGACTCCTCGAGGTGCGAGGAGGACTCTTGGGTCTCCATAAGGCCCTCATACTGGCAGAACAAGTCACCTACGAACGCATCAATGGCCGTGTGGCATCCAGCGGCCAACTGCTGCAATTGGTGTTGAACGATCCTTGGTTTACCTGGCTGCACCCCATCTCTCAACTCGTGGTGAGCATCGACGATCTTCTCGACAATGAGTTAGAGCTCTCGCCCGTTGAGGTGGAGCACTTTCTCATAGAAGCCCGAGCCCTCATCCGTCCTTCGGAAGAAGGAGACGGGTTCGAACGGTGTTACTACGAAGCCCTTCAGCGGGAACCAGACGTCATCTTCGCCCACGTCGAAGTCAAAAAACTGCTGACCCACATCGCCGCGTAATCCCTTCTGCGTTCGCCTATCATTATATTTCGACCCCTCAACGCCAGAGAACTTCAGGCTATGGGCCCTCGGCCTATCCTGTTCAAACCTGTGTTATCGTAAAACATGCTCTTCATGGAGGCCCTCGATGAATCTCCTGACCTACCGACTGCTATGCGTACTGGCCGGCAGCCTCTGCCTCTTCCCCGGCATGACTATGGCTCAAGGCCATCGCGGAGACGTCACGGTCGCAGTGATGCACGACAAAGTCATCGCGTTGCCGGCCGGCGGGAGTGGAATGGAGGAATCTCTCGGGCTGAATGAAACCGTCATCGTCACAGAGGCACGGGGACAAACCGCATTCGCCCAGACTTCCAACCGGCTATTGGGATTTTCTTCTGCGCTTCGGCGGTGGACAGACGTGCAGCTGGACAGCGGGGAACAGGTCGGACGCCATCACGTCTTACCACGATTAATTCTCGCCCAAAGCGACCGACGAATCTATGGATTCCAGGAGGGGCGAGGACATTGGACGACTGAACCGCTCGGAATCATGGAGACCGTGAAACAGCTGCATGGCCGGGGACATGTGGCTGTGGCGATCACGTCCGAACGCGCCATGGCATTTTCGTCCTACACAGGGGGCATCTTCTCCATCCCCTGGTCGCCCGACGAAAAAGTGTTGTCCGTGGAAGACTCACACGACGCCTGTATGGTCAGGACATCGACTCGCCTGTTGGTATTCCGCTCACAGAGCACCGAATGGATGGAGGTGAAATAGAGCGGATACGGCCCACGGGCCCTCGTCAGCTGCGCCGAAAACTTGAGTCTCGCCCTCCCACCCGAGCCCAGAAATCAAGTTTTTCTCACCGCTGCCGATATCCTCTCTAGTACGCAATACGGAGACTCCTAATGATGAAACCACGATGTCGCCTTCGAGTGCCGGTCGGTTACCTCGCCAGTATCCAAAGCGATACCGATGCCGGAGAAGGGGTCTTGCTCGACCTCTCTCCGACCGGTTGTCGGATGCGCAGCGACATCGCGTTAAACGCGGGGGCCTATCTCACCTTGCAAATTGCTGTGGCTCAGGAACCAACCCCGCTGGCAGTCGAAGTCTCGGTGGTTCGCTGGTGTAAAGACGGCCACTTCGGAGTGGAGTTTCTGCGGTACAGTCAGGGAGACCGCGAACGAGTTACAGATCTTGTCGAAACCCTCCCCTCGACTGAAATATCTGCTCATCCCGCATATGCCGCATCGACGTTGAGTGCCGTCAGCTCTTAATTCGCTGTTCGTGCGAGACTCGTGAGACTTGCGCGAAACGCCAAGCGAACGAGACCGGATACAGTTCGAAGTTCGAGGTTTTC
>JANYAJ010000181.1 GCA_025361385.1 Nitrospira sp. | reverse complement strand
TCATCCGATAGATGCTCGCATCCACCGCATAGGCAGTCAGCGTTGAATAGTCGTCTTTGACCTTATCCGCGCCGATCGCAGCTCGGAGATCGGAGGCAATGGCGTGGGAACGTTCAGGCAGAATGAGAGTTGGTGCGCTCATAGTTGAATGGGTGGTCATTCTAGACGGACTGTTGAGACCGGCACAAGTCCGGTTGTCCCGCCATGCCCGACCGGCTAATATAGGCGCCTCATTGAGGAGTACGCGTTGTGGTCGATATACATCCAACCCTCTACGTCTCTCGACTCCTCCCCGATCCCATCATGGCCATCGTGCGGGAGCGATTCCAGCTGGTGCAGGAGCCGCTCGATGCGTTGCCCACTCCATCAGTCCTACGTGACGGCCTCTGCCACGCAGACGCAGCGATTGTGACCCTAGGTGATCGTATCGACGCTGAGACCATTCAAGCTGCCACCAAGCTGAAAATTCTGGCGAACTATGCCGTCGGGTATGACAACATCGACCTGGCTGCCGCACAACAGCGTGGCCTGATCGTGGCCAATACACCGGACGTCTTGACGGATGCGACTGCCGATCTGACATGGGCTCTCATCTTGGCGACAGCACGCCGCATGGTCGAAGGCGATGCTCTCGTGCGATCCGGCCAATGGACCGGCTGGAGCCCCACGCAACTCTTGGGGGCAGAAGTCTCAGGCAAAACCTTGGGCATTATCGGCATGGGACGGATCGGACAGGCGGTCGCCCAGCGTGCGGTAGGATTTCGCATGGCAGTGCGTTATCACGCACGCCACGCGATGGCCGACTCATCTCTCTCTGCCGGGTGGAAATCTCGATCGTTACAGGATCTCCTTGAGGAGGCGGATATCGTGACGATCCATGTACCGCTCACACCTGCCACGCATCATCTCATCGGAGCCCGTGAATTAGCCTGGATGAAACCAACCGCCTTCCTGATTAATACCGCTCGTGGTCCGATCGTCGACGAGAATGCGTTGGTTGAAGCGCTCAAGACCGGCACTATCGCCGGGGCAGGACTCGACGTCTATGAACAGGAACCGGCGGTCCACCCGAAGCTAACTGAGCTGAAGCAAGTGGTGCTCCTTCCACATCTGGGCTCTGCCACATTACATGCGAAGGTTCAGATGGGATTGGTCTGCTTGAAAAATATTCATGCGGTACTTGAGGACCTTCCGGCCCCAAACCGCGTTCAGTCGTAGAAAAGACGCGCGAGTCTGGCAGGATTTGCGGGAAAGATGCGACGCGAATCGATGGTATGCGTGTTTCGACGAGCTGCTAGTTGGCGTAGCGTAACGCGGGAGCGGGCGCCTGAGCCGATCCGAGGTGAGCACGAACCGAGTCGAGTCGTTGCGGTACATCATGGAAGGTCGGAATCGATTGATAGATGGCAGCAGCCTGACTCCACAGTGCTTGCGTTTCGTAGAGCAACCCGAGTTCATAGCTGATGGCTTGCGCCTTGGAGCCTTGACACTTCGGGTCCTGCAGTAGCTGCTCAAGCTGTTGACTCGCCAACTGAACATTTCCCTGTTCTTTTAAACTGACCGCAATCATGAGACAGGAGTCCAGAAAGAACTCTGCCCCCTTCATCGAGAGGCCGAACTCTTCTTTCGCTTCCTCCAAAAGCCCCATATTCTTGTACGCGACGCCCAGCGTGTAGTGCGTCTCGGGGTCAACCGGGTCCGCCGGCGTTGCACAGATCGGAACCTCAACGGCCGGTACTGTCACCTCTGGCTTCTTTGGCGAAAACGTCGCGGCCCATTTGGCGACTAACGGGCTGGCTGGAGCCAGCTCTTTGACCTTGGCATAGAGAATCGCCGGCTGCGGCGCACCCTTCTTCTCCGTATTTGCCAGAAGCAATTCGAGGGCTCGTGAATATTGCAAGGCTGCACCAGCGGTATCGCCCTTGATTTCAAGCAAGTAGCCAAAGAGTTCTCGAGCTTCTGAATCATCCGGTTGTGCCGTCACGAGATGACTGAGCCATTCCTCCGCCTCAGCCTGTTGACCGGCCGCCACATAGGCGTGGAACTGCTCGCTCGTGGAGAGGACAGGCTCGATGGACGCAACCTCCTTTGGCTCGGCCTGCAACAATGAGCACTCACTGTCCTGCGTAACTGTTTCTGGCTCTACCGACTGGACCGGCTCCGATTGGTCCGGCACTGGTGCCAGTTCCGACTTGGCGAGCGAGAAATGTCTATCCTGTAGCGGAGCGATCTTCGAGGTCAGGCTCCAGGCATCGTCTGGGGCGGCATCGGCAATCGAACATGTGTTCGTTTCCTGAACCGGGATCGATGGAACGGTTACTGCGGGGGAAACAGATGGCTCGGCCTGAATCGGAACAGGCGGTGCCTCCATTGGTGCGCCATGCATGAGAGCCGTCAGCTTCTTGGCCGTTGAACTGTCCGGCGCCAACGCCGTGACTTTCTCGAAGAGTTCCTCATGCAGCGTCGGCATCCCTGGCTCAGGATGTTCCAACAACAGCTCAATCGCCTTCCCATACTGGACCACGGCGTTGGCGGCATCGCCTTTCTCTCCGTAGAGTTCTCCGTAGAGTTCAAGCATCGCCACCGACTGCGGTTCGACCGCCAGAAAATCAGTGATCAGGGTTTCAGCCTGTGCGTAGTCCTGTGCACGCAAGGCCGCGCCAGCGAGGTACCGATATTCGCCGAGAGCGACCTGGAGATCTCCGCGTTGGAGATGCAACTTCGCGAACAATTGGCACACGTCCGGATTGCCTGGTTCCTTGGTCAGCAGTTGATTCAGAATGGCCTCAGCGCCGGCAAATTGTTTCTCTTCGATCCGACGAGTGGCCTCCGACAGCAGGTCGAGCGGCTCTGAACTTTTTGATTGGTCTCCCGCTTGAGCCGCACCCGCCTTCGCGGGTTGCCCAGAGGTGCCACCGGTCTTTTCGAAATGGTCAATGAATTGGGCCGCCTCGCTGTTGGCAGGATCGATGCGCAAGACAGCCTGATACGCGTCCTTGGCCTCCGCATACCGCTG
>JANYAJ010000172.1 GCA_025361385.1 Nitrospira sp. | reverse complement strand
GAACTCGCCAATCGTTCCTATCCCGGGGATCCCTCCAAGGCCATCGCGCTAAACCAAGATCGTGCCCGAGCCTGGGAGCAAGGCACAGACGCGGCCGCGCGCCTGTTGAACACCGAGCTCTCACGATTTTTGTTGGAGACGAAAGTGCGGGATGGGGACAAGATGGTCGGGATCCTCATCACGGATCAGCATGGCGCGCTTGTCGCGGCCACATCGGAGCCAGACCACTATTTTTTTGGGGAGGAGCCTTGGTGGAAGGCGATTCAGAGCGGAAACGGTGAACAGGTCTATCTGGGCGGACTCACGGCCGGGCGTGGCGGTTCCTTTCGGGCTCCGGACGAGACGATCGATGTGGCGGTCCCGATCTTCGACGACCATCAGCGTATCGTGATCGGCGCGATCAAGGTCTCCTACCGGTTCGATACCCTCTTCGGGATGATCAATCAAATCCGCATCGGTCAGACCGGTCATGCGATGCTGTTCAGCGCCGATGGCCAGCCGCTCATCTGTCCGATCCTGCCCCGTCAGGCCCACCGGATTGCTGTGCCCCTCATGGCTATGATCGTGTCCGATGACCCTGGGTGGGGGATTGCCGAAGACGATGGGCATGGCGCTCGTGATACCGTGGTCGGTTTTGCGCCGGTACCGGCTCTTGGCGCTCCTGGCAATACCTGGCATGTCTTTGTCCGGCAACAGCCTGCTGAAAGTTACGCACCGATCAGGGATCAACTCCGCAATCTCGCCATCATCGGTTTCGTCATGATCGGACTCTTGTGGGCCATCGGCCGCTATGTGGCGGCCAGAATTGCTCGCCCGATTCAAACTCTGCAGGCGGGGGTCGAGGCGATCAGCCGGGGAACCTATGGGGGACCGCTCGACATTCGAACAGGAGACGAATTCGAAGAATTGGCGACGGCGGTGCATCGGATGGCGGACAAGCTGAACGCGTCCCATGCCGAAATGGAATCGTTGAACAACGACTTGACCAGGCGGGTGGAGGAAAAGACCACCGAGGTCACTCGGCACATGAAGCAGCTCCATCTTTCGGAACGTTTGGCGACGCTGGGCAAGGTGGCGAGCGGGATTGCCCATGAGATTAACAATCCCTTGGGCATCATGCTCAACCGGATTGAATGTATCGAAGCGGAAGCCTCTGAACTGAAGCTGCCGGCGGAAATGCAGCGCGATCTGCTGGCAATCCGGTCCCAAGCAGAACGGATCAGCCGGATCACCAAGAGCATGTTGGCCCTCTCACATGGTTCCGCCACGACGCTGAAGCCGATCGATCTCAACTGTGTGCTTCGTTCTTGTGTGGACATGGCACGGGAACGGGCGGCGACCCAGGGAGTCCGTCTTGAATCGGTCTTGTCCCTCGATGTGCCGGTGATCATGGGTGATCGCGATCGGCTGGAAACGGTCGTCCTCAATCTCATCAATAATGCCATCGATGCCGTGCGGGGATGCGACCGTGAAGGGGTGGTGACGGTTCAGTCGGACCGGCTGCAACGGGAGGGAGAAAAGTGGGCCACGATTAAGGTAACTGATAATGGACCTGGTATCCCGGAAGAGATCCTCGGTCGCATTTTCGATCCGTTCTTTACAACGAAGGATGCCGGCCAAGGGACAGGGCTGGGGCTGTTTTTGAGCTATGGGATTGTGTCTGATCATCGGGGGCGCTTGGAAGTTGCGAATGGAGAGGTGGGAGCCGTGGCGACGGCGATCTTTCCCGCACTCGCGATCGTGTCCGAAACATCTCAGGAGGCCGGATGGGACATGCAGGAAAAATACTGATCGTCGATGACGAAGTGGAGGCGCTCGAAAACTGTCGTCGCATTTTGAGCCGGCTCGGCCATGAATGTTTGACGGAGCATGATCCGGTTCGTGCGCTGAACGTCGTTCAACAGGAGCGCCCAGGTCTTGTGCTCACCGATTTGCGCATGCCGGGTCTGAGCGGCATCGATGTGCTCAACGCGACAAAACGGTTCGATCCGACCATCAAGGTCGTCCTGATGACGGCCTTTGCGACCGTACAAACCGCGGTGTCCTCCATGCGGCAAGGGGCGCTGGATTACATCCTGAAACCCTATACGAGCAGGGATCTTGAAGAAGTCGCGCACCGGGCTTTCGAGGAGTCGCCTCGGCAGAATCTATCTCCGGTCCTCGCGCGAACGAAGCACCCGCTGCGACAGATTGTGGGCAAGAGTTTGGCCATTCAAGCCGTCTTGAGTCTGGTCACTAAGGTGGCCAGAACGGATGCAAACATTCTGATCTATGGGGAAAGCGGAACAGGCAAGGAGCTGGTTGCCCGCGCGATCCATGACCATAGTCAGCGAGCGAATAAGCCATTTGTGCCGGTGGACTGTGTCTCCATGCCGGATGCCTTGCTGGAATCGGAGCTATTAGGGCATGAGCGGGGCGCATTTACCGGAGCCCATGCAGCCAAACCAGGTCTGTTTGAAACGGCCCATGGCGGCACGGTGTTCTTGGACGAAGTCAGCGGGATGAGCCAGACGCTGCAATCGCGATTGCTCAGAGTGTTGCAGGAACGCCAGTTTCGCCGGGTTGGCGGGACACGGTATATCGATATCGACGTGCGAGTGATTGCGGCCTCGAATCGGGATCTGGCGGAGGCACAGAAGAAGGGCGAGTTTCGAGAAGATCTCTATTATCGCCTCAACGTCATTCCCGTCGTCCTTCCCCCCTTGCGAGAGCGGGAGGGTGATATCGAAGTATTGGCGCGCGAATTTTTGCAGCGCTTCATGCAGCAGCATCGAACGGATGCCGGCGCCACTCCGACCTTCGAGCCTGCGGCGGTCGCGGCCTTGATGAGCCATAGCTGGCCGGGCAATGTTCGGGAGCTTCAGAACGTGATCGAGCGAGCGGCGGCATTGGCCGACGGCCCGGTGGTCCGTCTCGAGCATTTACCATCCGGCCTGGGGCTGGCTGCTTCCGGCGATACGGCTTCTCTGGAAGGAGGGTCCTATAAGCAGGTCAAACAAGAAGTGGTTCGTTCGTTCGAGCGCTGCTTTCTCCTTGAACTTCTTCAGCGCCACCAGTGGCACATGAGCAATGCGGCTCAGGAAGCCGGTGTGGACCGCAAGACCATCGAACGGATGGTCAAGCGGCATGGTCTGCGCGAGCCGAGTTAAGAGGTCTGCAGTTTACGGAGTGGCTGATTTCTGCGCCAGAGGGCTGACCGCGTTTTGATCGCGTCCGGGCTGATAGGTCTCCAGCATTTTCGTGACGGACGGTAGCAGGTCTGCCTGTGCTGAGACCGGCACCTTGATCCGCACCCCCCGTCCTTCGTTACGTCCCAACGAAAAAATGTGCAGTTCGAACATCGAGGTCTGGTGCTCGTCTTGGTACGTGAAGGCCAGGCGCTTGGCCGGGAATCCAGCCAGAGTGGTGTCCTGCTCATTTTGCCAGGCGAGGGCGATCTTCTTTTTTTCGAATAGGTTGGTGAGGATGCGCCGATGGGCGGTGGCGAACTCGTCGAGTGTCTGCCGTGTATCCTGGCTCGATCCCTCTATGAGGTTCATGTGGCCTGAGAGGGCGATGAGGCTCTGGTCAATCGGCGGCTGGAAGGTGATGCCACTGCCGTTCGGAAGCGGATTGCCGAGCTTCCAGATGCCGGGATAGCGGACGGAAAAGCCGAAGCGGGCGTTGGTGTAGCTGTTCCATACCAGGTGTTCTTGGTCAGGTGAAGCGCCTGGGAAGGCCGGTGTCATCATGCCGAGGCTGAGCCCGATCACGAGCAGCATATAGGTCCAGTACATAGCGATCTTCATGGAGTCGGAAGGGTGGGGGACGTGACGGATTGCGCGCAGCGAAAACCGATGGTCGCGGCGCGCTGGTCCGACGAGGCCCCGCTTCTGGTGGCCGTTCGCAACAACACGGGCGTGCTTTTCCACGAGCCTCCGCGCACCACCTTGTAGCGCCCGTTGGCTGGACCGCGCGGATTGCGGTCCGGCATGGTCATATAGTAGTCGATTCCGAACCAGTCTTCGACCCACTCGGCGGCATTGCCAGCCATGTGATGCAGGCCATAGGGGCTTCGACCATCTGCTCCGCGATCAACGGGCGCCACGAGGGGAATCTCGTGAACATGATACTGTCCGAACATCGCGAGCGCCGGAGTGGGAGGTTTCTGCCCCCAAGGAAACAGGTTGCCGCTGTCTCCGCGAGCCGCTTTTTCCCACTCGGCTTCCGTCGGGAGCCGAGTGCCGTGCGCGTGACAGAAAGCCGAGGCATCAGACCAGGTGACGTAGAGTGCAGGCCACCGTGCCAATGTGTCGGGCGATAGGGCATGGATGGTCGTGACGTGATCGATCAGTTTGCGTACTTCCTCGGGGAGGAGGCGTTGTTGCTGCTTCAGCCACAGCAAGTATTCTCCCAGACTCACTTCGTTCCGATCGATTTCATACCGATTGAGCCAGACGCGCCGTTGGGGCTGCTCCGTGTCGTCATATTGAAGCTCCAGACTAAATGGTTTGTCGGTGTAGCGGGCGGTACCCATGACGAACGTGCCTTCGGGGACCGCCAGCATCGGAGATTCGCCCGAACGTGCGACGATTGCATCGAGAGGGCTCTGCTCATAGTTTCTCATTTCGGTAGAGCCACGGGTTAAGGGTGCCCCCATGAGCACGACGATGACGATGCAGCCGCCGAAGGCGTAGAGGCAAGCCGGAATTCGGCGCGTGCGTCTGATCGTGCGAGTGCTGTTCTGCATGATGATCCGATACAAGGACAAAAAGGGGGTCACTATAATACGAGGATATTATCGGCACAAGGATGAAGGGATAAACTTCAGGCATCGAGCCTTGTGTGTCCTTGTCATCGTGCGGTGGTGAATTATTCAGGATGAATGGGACGTCAGCGCCCCATCGGGCGGTATTTTCAGACAATTCACAATCGACTTCTCTCATCAGCTATTTATCGTGATCTCGTCGCGAGTCAGGGGGCGTTGCTGTCCCATGACTTAACGCGATTCGCCTCCGGCAGAATCGAAATCTGCCTGAATCGTTGAGAAAACCATTCTTCGACTTCACCAACCTTCGATGGAACGGGACTTGCTCCCTCACTGTCTGATTTGTTGTGTGAATGAGCATTCAAGATCTGTCCGGTGAAGGCTGCGTCATGAATGGACTGGCCTCCTGAAATCGCAACCGCGAAGAGCGGACCCTTCACCGGACTATTTTTAGTAGAGAGGACGCGAGTGCGCTTGAGCGCACCGTCGTCGAAAGCATTGAGCTGCTGTGGATGAACGGTATTCAACAGTTGTTGTTCAGGAGGGGAAAAGGATGACCAGTAGAAAGATTATGAGTCGGGCAGGAGTCGCGTTGCTTGCCGCCGTTTTAGGCGTCACGCAGACATGGGCGGAAACGACTCCTCATCAACACGCGGCCGCGGAGGCGACGGTCGTCCATCAGGCTGCCGGTCCGATGATGCAGGACAAGATGTCGAAGGCAGTCCTGCAGATCGAGCGGGAGGTCAAGACGAAAGGACCGTTCCAGGGGGCCGGCGCCCATGCCATGCAGCAGGGTGTGTTGCTCGTGGCTGAGGACCCGGACAAGGTGCAAGTGACGCAGGGCGCTCGCTGTCCAGTGACCGCCCCTGTCCGAGCCTATGATGTCACGGCGATGAATGTCGAAATCACCGTCAATCGATTCGGCGATTTCTACCCGGGGTTCATGTATGTGCTGACGGAGAATGTGGCCGGGGTGCGCGAGGAAGAAACGAAGAACAAGGCTGCCCGGGAGAGTGAGGATCCGACCTTTGCCGGCGGCGCCGTTTCGAATGGCCTGCAGGGCGATCTCATTCAGCCGCTCGTGATTCGGGCGAATCAGGGAGATTGCCTGCGGATCACGTTGCGGAATCAGATTGCCGACGAGCCGACGAACATGATCATCAACGGCTCCCAGATGCTCGTGGCGAGCACCGGCAAGCCGGCGACCACCAATAATCCTGAAGCCCTGGTGCCTTCAGGGAAGAGCGGGGAATTCGAATGGTTCATCCCCATCGATCTGCAGGAAGGCGGCCGCGCGTTCCATAGCCACGCGAGCAGGGATCAATATTCCTTGGGTTTGCTGGGCTCGGTCGTCGTGGAGCCGCGGGGCTCCCGCCATCTCAGCCCCTTTACGGCGGAGGAGATGAAGAGCGGGTGGGAAGCCATGATCGATCTCGAGAAGGGTTCCGACTTCCGCGAATTCGTGATTTTCTATCATGAGGCGGGCGACGAAACCTTCCGTCTTCTGGATCGCAAAGGCGACATGCTGCCGCAGCGTGACGCCCATACGGACACCTATCGGCCGTCCGCTCGCTTGCTGAATTACCGGAGTGAACCGCACGGCGAACGGTTGGAGTTGCAGGCACATTTGATCGGGTTTGCGGATGAATCGCAGGGTTATGGGTCCTACACCTTCGGCGATCCGGCGACGACGGTTCCGCGATCTTATCTGGGCGATCCCGCCAAGTTCCGGATGATCGGCGGTTCGGAAATCGTACATTCGCACCACCTGCATGGTGGATCGATCCGCTGGGCCAGACAGCCCGGCACGAGCAAGCTCGATCCGACCCTGTCCAAGAATGGCCCGGTGAAGTTTCCGCCGATCAGCGATGTGTCGGATCGGCTGGATGTGCAATCCATTGGGCCGTCCGAGATTTACGATGAAGTGACCGAGGGCGGGTCCGGTGGTTTGCAGGCTCTAGCCGGCGAGTTCGTGTTTCACTGCCATATCCCGCAGCATTATGTGACGGGGATGTGGGGGTTCTGGCGTGTGTACAACACGTTGCAGTCGACCGGGTTCCAGACCGATGTGATGAAGCCGCTCGTCGAGCTGCCGGATCGCAAGGGGAAGATCAAGCTTGCAGTCGGTTCGGACAAGTTGGTCGGTACGACGGTGGATTGGTACGGCGGAAAGAAGTACGAGATCACCAAGGATAAGACGGATTGGAAGGCCAACCCGGTCAAGGTCTCGATCAAGGATTGGGTCGAATACATGCTGCCGCCGCAAGGATTGCCCGGCAAGACGGAAGATCAGGTAAAGCAGGCCCAGGCGCACGATGCGACGGTCGTGAATTGGAAGTGGGAGGGCGCATTGGCGCTGAACGAGCCGGAAACGCCGCACAAGTGGGCGGACTATGTCTCGCCGACTCCGTTGAAGCGCCCGGCGATTACCTTCGATCCGCAGACCGGGAAGCTGGCATTCCCCTGGCTGCGCCCACATCTTGGAAAGCGCCCGCCGTTTGCGCCGAATCATGGTGGCGCACCGTGGCTGGAGCCGTTCCATGTGCGTGAAGATGGAACAAAGAGTACGGAGCAGGCCCGACCCGGTGAACAGGGACCTTGGAGTTTGTGTCCGGAGCATTCTCCACGGAAGTTCTACACGACTCATTCCATTACGCTGCCGATCACGCTCAAGCCGGCGACCAAAAACTCTCCTGCGATTGTCGATCCGATCGGCATGATCTATGTGTTGCATGAAGAAGAGGAAGAGGTTCGCAAGAACCCCAAGAAGCAGTTGCCGCTGGTCATCCGCGGCAATGTGTATGATTGCGTCGATATCATTTTCAAGAATGAAATTCCCGACGATGCGAGGACAGGATGGGCGAATAAGATCAATCTCCATCCGCATTTCTTCCAGTTCGACACCAGCGCGTCCGATGGACCCACGATCGGATTCTCCTACGACATGTCGCTGCGGGCCTTCACGATGTTGGAAGACCCGCAGCCGGACAAGGGGATGCCACTGCCGGGCAACACGGTACTGACGGCGGATACCAAGGCCGGCGCACGCAGCATCACGGTGAGCAATCCGTCCAAGTTCCACGAGAACATCGAACTCGGCGTGGGGATGGACGATCCTAAGTATTTTGAGGTGGTGCGGATCAAGAGCATCAAGGGCAATACGATCACCTTCGATGCGCCGCTCAAGTACGCGCATAAGAAGAAGGACATTGCGAGCGTCGAGTTCATCCGCGAACGCTGGTATGTGGATGCCGATTTCGGGACGGTCTACTGGCACGATCACGTCTTCGGGACCGATACCTGGGGACATGGACTGTTCTCTGCCTTCATTACCGAGCCGCCGCGCTCGACCTATCACGATCCTGTGACCGGGAAGGAGATCCGGAGCGGCCCCATCGCCGACATTCACACCTTGGAGCCTGTGTCGGCCCACATCCGTGGGAGTTTCCGCGAGGTCATGATGCATATCATGGACAGCAATGCGCGGACGGCAGAGCTCATCAGCACCGACAATCCCCAAGCTAGAATGGGGGCGACGACCGTCGACGGGCCTCCGTCGCATCAGTTCCCTGAGCGCATTAACAAATCGGCCATGACGTTTCTGAATGGTGGAGAGGCAACGACGGGCAGCGGCTACAGCATGCGCGTCGAGCCGTTGAGTGTGCGTTTGGCCAACAATCCGGATCCGTCGAAGCTGTTTGTGTCCGGTATTCACGGAGATCCGGGCACGCCGTTGCTGCGGGCCTATCTCGGCGATCCGATTCTGGTTCGTGCACTCGTTGGTTCTGCCAATGAAGTCCATACGTGGCACGTGACGGGCCACTGGTTCCCGATGGAACGGTACGGCATCATGGCCATGCCGCGAAGCACGATTCACTTGGCGATCGGAGAGCGCTACGACCCGGCGATTCCAGCTGCCGGTGGTCCACAGAAACAGGCCGGCGACTACATGTATTACAGTGGCCGTGCCTCGCACTTTGCGGAAGGCAGTTGGGGCCTCTTCCGGGTTTTCGATGAACTGCAAGGGGATCTGAAGCCCTTGCCGAGTCGTGAGCAGATCCAAAAGTCTGCCCCGTCGGTCTGCCCGGCTGATGCACCGGTGAAGAGCTTCAACGTGTCGGCGATCGATCAGAACATCCGGTACCACGAAGGAACGCCCGGTACGATGGAAGTCGATCTCGAACGGAAGATGGTCTTCGGGAACGAGCAGGGCAAGATGTACGTCCTCGACGAGGATCGGGGTCGGGTGAAGGCCGGGGAGCTGAGGCCGAGCCCGCTGACCCTGCATGTCAACGTTGGGGATTGCGTAAAGGTGAATCTGAAAAATGAGATGGCCAAGGAACGAGCCGGATTCCACGTCGATATGATGGCGTTCGATCCGAAAGATTCGTTCGGCGCCAATGTCGGCAACAATCCGGGCGATCAAACGATCGCTCCTGGCCAGAGCAAGACCTACACGTACTACGCGCATCCGGAGTACGGAGAATTGGCCGCCCTCATTCAGGATTGGGGTAACGTGGTCGAGAATCCACGAAACGGTCTGTTCGGCTCGATCATTGTCGGTCCGAAGGGATCGCGCTACCGCGACCCGGTGACTGGCACTGACATCACGATGAAGAGCAGCTGGCGCGCCGACGTGCTCGTGGATCGGACGATTCCCGGGAACGATAACCGGAAGAACTACCGCGATTTCTCGTTGATGTTCCAGGACGAGGATAACATCGTGGGCGTCAGTTTCATGCCCTACATCCAACAGGTGGCCGGCATCACGGCGGTCAATTACCGGTCAGAACCGACCGCCTGGCGGATCGAAAAGGGCTGTGAGATCTCCGAAGTCTTCAGTTGCGTGAAGGCCGGAGATACGCCTTCCACGCCGCTATTGCAGGCGCACGTGGGAGACCCGGTGGCGGTTCACGTGCTCGGCGCATTCAGCGAGCAGGTGCAGTTGTTTACCGTGGATGGCCATGAGTGGCCGCACGAGCCGTACATGCAGGGTGCCGACCAAGTCAGCACCATGGAGTTCGGCGGGTCCGAGGTTATCAACGCCTATCTCACGGGCGGCGCTGGTGGACCGAATAAAATCGTTGGCGATTATATGTGGAAGAACCAGCGTCCGGCATTTGCGAATGCCGGGCAATGGGGTCTCTTCAAAGTGCTTCCGGTCGAGGATCAACGGATTCTCCCATTGACGCCTCAAGTTCCACCCGTCAAGACGGCGGATCAGGAGAATGGTGGCGGGAGTATCTCGCGGACCTCGATGGGCGGGCAGTAACTAACAAGTTGGTGGTGTCCTTG
>JANYAJ010000164.1 GCA_025361385.1 Nitrospira sp. | reverse complement strand
CGCGATGCGTTGCGGTAACCGTTTGTCAGCGCATACTGTGCGTAGAGGAATCCAAAAGGGATATACAGGCCAATGTTCAGCAGAATATCAAGAAAAAACCTTCGATACCGAACATCGTCAGTTGTAATAAACCAGTGGATGGTACTCCACTGAGGCTGTCCGACGAAGTTGCTGAATGGCAGGATCCCTGTCAGCAGAATTACTGTACCCCAGAGCAGCCAGAGTCTGTACCACATGCGAGCTAGACTAGTGATGGGATGAGGACGGGACGATGTCGCACTACTTTGCGAGTTCTTCGTTGACGGCTTTGAGAAGTTTATCGAGGTCGAAGGGCTTTTCGAAAACGCGCCGGGCGCCGAAGAGTTTCGCCACGTCGAGGAAATTGCGGTCGCCTTGGGCTCCCGTTATAGCGATGACCTTCGCGTCGAGATATTCTCTCGTCAGTTGTAAGGTGGTTTCGAGGCCATCCGTTCCAGGCATGAGAATGTCCATGAGGACCAGGTCCACTTTGTTCTGTTGGTACAGAGCCAAGCCCTCTCCGCCATCACGGGCTTCGAGCACATGGTGGTTTGCCCTCTGAAGGACCTCCTTTAACAGGCTCCTGATGGATTCTTCGTCGTCGATAACAAGGATTGTAGCCATAGCGTAAGAGGTATCCGTAATTTTTTCGATCTTACCTTTGTTGGGTTCTTCTGTCCAGGGAGAAGTTGATGTGAGGCGATGGAGGTCAGGGGGGTGGCGAGGATGGAATGAGCCGTTGCATCGGGGAGGGAGCGGTCGTAGGGATCGATGGCTCGATGGGAACGAATATGCTGCGGAGCAACTCCTGCCCGTTGACCGAACGGACGAAGGAGAGAAATGATTCGGTAAGTGAGTCCGGTTGGGTTCCGGTGAGCATGAAGACCGGCCGGCGCAGACGGTATCGCCCATTTTTTACGGTGGCGTCTCCTGGATCGACCTGATCGATCGTGAGGATTTGAATCGAAATGCCATCCTCTTGCGCTTTCAACGCTGCGGCTAAGGAAATATAGCTGATTGTGGCGTCACGTCCGGATACCAGACTCAATACATTCTGATCAGAACGAACCGGGGCCGCCGATGCCACCATTCGCTCCGTGAGGCCTAAAGAATCTTTGAAGCCGGCCGTAAGATTGTTTGCCGCCGTGCGAGGAACCACTTCTACGTTGGTTGTAGCGCCATCCAACTCAGACCAGTTGATGATCTGTGCCGAAAACAGCCCTCTGACCTGGGCGCTGGACAGGGCTTTGACAGGGTTGGAGAAATTGACAATGACCGCGATGCCATCCCATGCAATCTGCGTGGCCTTGAGTGCAGGATCTGGTTGGTCCGTGACGGCGATCTGTGCGTCTCCAGTTTTTACCAGATGGACGGCCCGCACGGTGCTCTCCCATTCGAGGTCGATTGCCGTGCCGGGATGCAGCCGCTCATAGGCCTTTGCCAGATCTTGTACGACAGGTAATTCAGGGCCATACCCTGCGATGAGGATGCGACCAGTGAGGGCCGCGTTGGCATAGCCGAAGAGCATGAGCCCAGAGGTGAGCAACACAATCCCCAAACGGGAAGTATACCGACAACATGAAGCAGGCCGCGTATGTTGTGCCACGATCAAAGGTCCCTTTGTGTTCGATCATACCAGAGACCGACCACCGAGCGTTTCGGGCGGAATGGTCTATTCACAGAGCGTCCAACTGTTCCCGACATGATGCGCTTCGCTGCGAAGGGGCAGGGCTGACATGAAGAATATTACTAGAATTGGCAGTTCTGAGTGGTGCTACGCACAGGAGCCGGTAGAGGAAAGGGTTGACGAACCCTCTTGTGTTTGATACAAGCGAAAGAGTCGTTCTGACATCATGCCGTGTATTTTCTTCCGGAGCCGCTCTTTGCAACATCAAGATTCCTGGTCCTGGACTCGTCGGTCTCTCTTGAAAACGTCCCTTGTCGGGCTGTTGTTGCTCGGCAGCCGGCTGCTGTGTCCCTCGATCGCGCGTGCGGACGAACTCCCCGATGGGGAACTGACGTTCTTTAACGTGCACACCGACGAACGTCTGCGAGTCCGCTATCGAGACGACGCAGGGAACTATGACCTGACGGCGTTGGATGAGGTGAACCATATTCTTCGTTGTCATCACACGGGAGAAGTGGCCGCCATCGACGTGCGGATGCTGGAGCATGTGAATCTCGTGCAGAAGGCGGTCGATGGTGCCGGGGAGATTCACGTGATTTCCGGTTATCGATCACCCGAGTACAATGCGCAGCTTGTGAAACGGAGCCGGCGAGTGGCACGGCACAGCTTACATATTGAGGGGCAGGCGCTCGATTTCTATATTCCTGGCGTCACTCCTCGTGAGCTGCGGCATGCTGCGATGAAGCTTCAGTACGGTGGGGTTGGGTACTATCCGCGTAAGAACTTCATCCATCTCGATTGCGGTCCTTTCCGCACCTGGTAATCTCTCTCTCTGACACCTAAGCCATTTCATCGACGACGTTCTCCTGTCCTGCTCACAAACCGTGTACGGTAAAACGCAGGACTGTCGAATGCGTTTTCCTGACATTATTCACGCCTCCATAGTCGCTGGATTTTTTCTGCATTCTGCTCGATCAGGCTCGCTTGAGAAACAACACCGATAAGGGCGGGAGTGTGACTGCGAGCGAATGGGGTAGACCATGAGAGGGGAGGGCCTGTGTCTGGAGTCCTCCTGCATTACCCACGTTGCTCCCTCCGTAAACCGAGGCATCGCTGTTTAGCAGTTCACGATAGTAGCCTTCGCGAGGTACGCCAATTCGATAGCTATAGCGGGGGACAGGGGTGAAGTTGCACACACACAATATGTGGTTGTCCTGGTTCTTGGCTTTTCTCAGGAAGGCGATCACGGAATGGTCCGCATCGCGAAAGTCGATCCATTGGAAACCGGTCCAGTCGTGATCGAGTTCGTGTAGCGCCGGTTCCTGGCGGTAGAGCCAGTTAAGATCCCGCACGAACCGCTGGAGCCCCACATGTCGATCTAGCGCGCAGAGATGCCATTCCAGGCTGGTATCATGGTTCCACTCACGCCATTGTCCGAACTCTCCACCCATGAACAGCATTTTTTTGCCGGGATGCCCATACATGAAGCTGTA
>JANYAJ010000153.1 GCA_025361385.1 Nitrospira sp. | reverse complement strand
CTATGCCAGACAGCTCGATGAGATGGCGCAGGAAGTCCAGGATCGAATCGGTCCCCGCGCGTCGGGCGAGGAAACGATCAAGACCTTGAACCGGTATCTCTTTACGGAGCAGGGCTTCAAAGGCAATACCAAGAATTATTACGAGTTAGAGAATAGTTATCTCAACTGCGTGATCGACCGACGCACGGGTATTCCGATCAGTCTCTCGACGGTCTACCTCCTCGTCGGCAAGCGGCTGGGCCTTCCGGTGCATGGGATCGGGATGCCGGGTCATTTCCTCGTGAAGTACGAATCGGACCGTTACAAGGTTTTCGTCGATTGCTTCAACGGGGGGGCGTTGCTGACCGAGAAGAATTGCCAGCGCTTTCTCACGGAAGCCGGCTATGGGGTTGATGAGAAATATCTGCAGCAGAGTCCAGTGCGTGCGATTCTCTCCCGCATGATTAAAAACCTCTTGGCGATCTACTCCAAGCTCGACGACCCTCTCAAGAAAGCCCGCCTGACGAAGTTCATCGAAATCCTAGGTTGCGATAACCGCGAAGGCGGACTGTAAAATATACGCGAGACTCGTGAGAGGCGCGCGAAAAGCGGGATTGACCGGAAGTTTCATCAACTTCGCAGGCTGCTCAAAAAGTCCGTCCAGCAAGGCCGCAGCCGATGAACGCACCGGAGGCGTAGCCTCTGGCTACGTTGAGGATGCGTTCGAGGGGAGAACGCCGCTGGCGGACTTTTTCAGCAGCCTGCTAGAGTTTGATCGACATTAAGTCCCGCGCCACCACAATCTTTCCCCCGTACGCTTCCCCTGCCTGCTCCTGCACATTGTATCGTTCAGTGATTGGATAGAAGTGCGATAAGACGAGTGTGCCAACTCCTGCTTCTTTGGCCACCTCCCCACATTGACCGGCATGCAGATGGACCGGGCTGGGACGGCTCGCTGGGAATGAACAATCCAGCACCGCCAGATCGACATCCCCACAGAGGCGCACCAGGCTGTCGCAGTATTGTGAATCGCCTGAGTAGGCCAGTGCCTTTCCGTCATATTCGATCCGATAGCCCAGGCAATGGAGATGCTCTGTATGGGTCACGGTTCGAGGAATCACCCTCGTCTTTCCAATCGTAAAGGCCCGATCGGCCACTTCTTTGAAATGAACCGCGAACGGCGCATGTGAGAAGCCCGGCATGGTGGTGAAGAGGGCCTGAAAAAACTTCTTGGTCCCGCGCGGGCCAATTATCGTCAGCGGCGGCCGCGTCCCCCCCTCGTATTTCGTAAAGATCATCGTATCGAAGAAGTAGGTGATGAAGTCTGAGAAGTGATCGACGTGGTAATGAGAGAAGAGGATGTGGGTGATTCGATGCCGATTGACGCCGGTTTTTAGTAAGTTCGCCAAGGTACGTGGGCCAAAATCCAACAGGATTGTTTGGTCGGTGCGGACGAGATAGCCCGAGGCTGCTCGCGTGGGGTGGAGGTTCGTGCCGGATCCGAGAATCGTCAAGCGCATAGGCAGAAGGTGAACGGCGTTAGCTGGGTTCCTGTTGGAAACTGTCGCGGAGACGAAGGAGGAGTGTGCGCACCGTTTCCGCATCTTTCGGATTCAGCGCCCGTTCGAAGAACAGTCGGATAAAGGCAATATGCGCAGCGAAGGTTTTCTGAAACAGGGCGTTGCCCTTATCGGTCAGCCGTATATGGGTGCAACGGCGGTCGCCCTTGACCTCGTCCCGTCTGATGAGCCCCTTCGCGGCGAGGCGGTCGAGCACACCGGTGAGCGTGCCTTTTGTGACGAGCGTTTTCGAAGACAGTTCAGAGCAGGTCATGCCGTCGGTATCCCCAAGCGTGGCGATGACGTCGAATTGCGACGGCGTCAGCCGCATCGAACGAATATGCCGGCCATCGACGCGCCAAAAGGCCAGATAGGCTTCGACGAGCGGCCGCAGCACTTTCAGATAGGGATCGTCCTTGAGATCCGGTAAGTCCATGAGCTTAGGATAGTCCGCACTAGAACGAAGATTCAAGGGGGGCGGGGAATGGCCAGGTGCCTTTCTTGCTCGCAGAACGCGCACGATGAAACTGTGCTCGTCCGATGCGCGCAGTCAAGGGCAACCTTGGCCACTCCCCTTGATAGGTGGTTTGAGTAGGGGAGGAGATGGAGGCTGATGATCTTCTGTGCTCGCGCAACGCGCGGCCTGGGAAGGCCCTCGTTGGACGCGCGCAGTGGAAGATCAATCAGCCTCCATCCCTGAGAGAACAAGGGAGCTGGCCGTGGTGGTAAGCGAAGCCTGGTCATC
>JANYAJ010000117.1 GCA_025361385.1 Nitrospira sp. | reverse complement strand
GTTTGCCGGAACAGCTCTCGACGCTGCCGGTGATCGGCGGCACCCTCCACGGTCTGATCGGACGCTATGTTCTGCAGCCTGACGCGTTAGAGGCGTTGGTTCGGTCGAGTGCGCAAGTGGTCTCCAGGTTTTTTATCGATCAATTAAGCGATCTGCTCAAAAACGCCTTTATTCTGCTCACTAATTTTCTCATCATTCTGTTTACGCTCTGGTTTCTGTACAAGGATGGTCGCCGTTGGCTCCGGTTTCTCTATGAGCTCGTTCCGCTCGGGGCGGCGCAAAAACAGAAGATTTTCGCGCGAATGGATATCACGATTCGTGCCGTCGTGAAGGGTGTACTCCTGACCGCCATCGCCCAGGGGCTGTTGGCCGGTGCAGCCTATGCCGTGCTGGGAGCTCCTTTTGCGGTGGTGCTCACCGCGCTCACGATCCTTCTCGCGCCGCTACCGTTCGGTGGCACGGCCTTCGTATGGGGTCCTGTCGTGATGTATTTTCTCACGGTCGGATCGATGGGGAAGGCGCTGGTGATGCTGATCTGGGGAATTGGCGTGGTGTCGACCGTCGATCAGTTTCTGAGGCCCTGGCTCATCGGACAGGACGTCCAGATGCCGGTGCTGTTTCTCGTCTTCAGCATTCTCGGGGGGCTCGCGCTCTATGGTCTGATCGGGCTGTTCGTGGGGCCGATCCTCATGAGTATTCTGATGACGGTGATTGCCATCTACCGCGAGGACTATCACCATGCTGAAGCCGCGACATCCGCAGATCCTGCCACACCGCCCTAGCCCGTAGTGTTCACAAAGGCCGTTACTCAAACGCAGAGATTCAGGCGAGTGGCTAGAGGCAACTGCTTCGCATTCGAAAACGCTGTTCGTCCTCTAGCCCTGAGCCGTGCGCCTCTCGCCACCGCCGTTATTCCAGCGGAATGGTGATGGCGATCCCGCCCATCACATCGTTCAACTTAAAGTCCCGTTTCGGGCTGAGTTGGTGACTGTTGTGGCAGTTGATGCAAGCCGGTGAGATGGCAAGGTCTGGATAGATGGCCTGGAAAAATTGTTTGCGCCCGCTGATCACGATCCCCGTGACCGGCAGGTCTGGATTCTTCCTGAGAGACTCCAATGCGTTGCGCTCCACTTCGGTTGCCGGAGCGTTGCGGTGGTAAATAGGCCAGAGACTGATCAGTCGATATCGGACCCCGCTTCCACCCTCAGCCGCCAGCTTGCCTGAAAGATGGAGAAACTGCGCCGGCAACATAAGGGTGCTCTCCTGCTCCCAATGCTCAGACGCCGTGGTGACGCCTTTTTCTTGAAGTCGATTGACGATTTCCGTCGTGTACAGTGTGCGATCGGCCTTGATGACGGCATACACATAGGCCGCCACTTTTTCCGGCGGGATGCCAGACGATCCAGGGGGTTCCTTTGCCGGTAGGGCAGAGAGCCCCCACCACAACCCGGCGATTAAGACGGTGACGGCTGCGGCGTAGAGCGAGTCGTGGGCTCGGTGCATGAAGCCTCCTGTGGGGGCGGCAGCAGAGGAAACACCGGGAGGGTCACAATGCACGAGGTGCCGCTCCCCTCCTGGCTCTCAATTCTAATGCCCCCTCCAAATTTCTTGATGATGCGGCGCGCGACAGTCAGGCCGAGCCCGGATCCCTCGCCTTGTCCCTTGGTGGTAAAGAATGGATCGAAAATTTTTGACAGATGTTGTTTCGAAATGCCGGGGCCTGAATCCGTGATCGTGGTGACGACTGATGTATCGGTGAGGGATGTCGAGAGGCGTAAGGTGCCACGGCCCTTCATCGCCTGCAGGGCATTCATCAACAAGTTCGTGAACGCCTGTCCCAGTTGGTCAGGGAGGGCTAGTACACAGGTGTCTCCTGCATACGTTTTCTCGATCGTGAGTCCTGAGGTGTCCATGCTCCCCGTGAGTGTCGCGAGGGCCTGATCAAGTTCTCGTTCGAGGTGAACCAGTTGCCGTTGGTCCGATGTCTCGCGGGTCGTGACGCCGGTGAAGTCTCGAATAATAGTGGCCATTCGACGGCCATGCTGGATGATATCGTGGGCATAAGACTTGACACGATCGAGATTGCTTTCTTCTCCAATGGCTTCTCCCAGTCCGAGAATTCCGAAGAGCGGGTTGTTCAATTCATGTCCGATCCCAGCGGTGAGGGTCCTGAGACTGCCTGATTTCTCGGCTTGGATGAGCTGGTCTTGGAGGCGGCTGTCGTCAGTCGT
>JANYAJ010000070.1 GCA_025361385.1 Nitrospira sp. | reverse complement strand
CCGGCACACGCCGGCCACGGTCGAGATAATCCCGGTCTTGTGATCGATGCTGCGAACGCGGTTACTGCCCTTGTCGACGAAAATGATATCGCCTTTCCCATTCACCGTCAGCCCCACGACATCATAGATGCGGGCCTCGATCGCGGGCTTCCCATCGTCGAGATACATGGACATGTCGAGTCCGTCCGAACAGACCGGCATAAGCCAACCATGGTCGTCGCTGAAATCGATGCCGATCGCATCGCCTGAGAGCACAACTAGATTCCGCGCCACGAGCGGCTGCTCACGGGCCTCGTCCTCAGCCGTCCATGCTCCGGCCACGGTCGTCACCATGCCTGTCTTGGGATCGTAGCGGCGGATTCGATGCGCCTGGGTATCGGCGATATACATCACATCGTTGGGGTCGAAGGCGATGGCGGCGGGCCAGGTAAGATTGGTCTCAAAAGCCGGGCCATCTCCGTTGAACCCATGCTGCCCGGTGCCGATGATCGTGGTGATGATGCCGGTCTCACGATCTACTTTTCGAATGCGGTTGCTGCCGGAGTCGCAGATATAGAGGTCGTTATGGGAATCGAATGCGACGTCGAGCGGCAAATAGAGCCCGGCTTCTCCGCAAAGGCCTTCGTCGCCGCTGTAGCAGGTTTCGCCGATCCCGGCAAAATTATGCAGCGTGCCTTCCTTGAGACTGACCCGTCTGATGCGATCGGATCCGGACTCGGCAAAATAGAACCAGGTCTCGTCCTTGTCCAATGCCGCGTGGTGGGGCAATGGAATCCCTGATTTGACCGCCCGCTTTCCATCGCCGGTGCTCCGGGCCTTGCCGTTGCCTGCGAAGGTTTCGATATAACCGGTCGCGAGCTGCAGTTCGGTTTCCATAGACCTGTGACCTTAATCCCGGCTGATTAGCCGCGTGAAACTGATTGAACCGTTTCGGCTTGCTGTACCACTGGCGCGGCGGCTTGCACCGGAGGTGCAGCAATCGTTTGCTGCGGAGCCGCAGCCGTCTGCTGTTGCGCGGCTTGGGCCGCTTGCGCTTCGGCTTCGATGATGTCCGCCTCATGCACGGACTTCTTGAAGCCCTTGATTGCCTTGCCGATCCCCTCTCCCAGCTGCGGCAATTTGCCCGCGCCGAAGATGATCAGCACGATGAAGAGGATCAGGATCAACTCTGTAAAACCAAGACTCCCAAACATGGTGTGTTCCTCCGTACGAATGGGTAAATCAGGATGCGCTGGTCTCTTTGGCCCGCTTGGAAAACCGCTCCTTCAACCGATTCCTCGCCTGCTCGGCCTGCTCGAACATCTTGGCCTTGTCGTAGACGCTGATCAAGTTGTAGTAGGCCAGCGGCTCCTCTGGATTCTGCTCGACGGCATCTTCCATTACCTTGATGGCGAGATCGGTCTTCTTGTGATTCATCGCCAGCTCCATCAGCTTGAAACTGCCCTCCAAGTGCTTCGGGTCCAGCTCAAGCGTGCGGATATAACATTGGATGGCCATGTCGATGGTGTTGTAGTCCGACACCTGGGGATTATCGAGTTCGACATAGACGCCTGCAAGATTGTACCAAGCCATGGGATCGTCCGGCGTGATTTCGACAAGACGCTCGTAGAAATCCTTGGCTTCCATGAACTTCTTTTTGTCCGCATAGACCCGGCCGAGATTGAAGAGCGCCAGCACATCGTGAGGAAACACGTCGAGCGCATGTTTGAATTCGACTTCCGCTTCGTCCGTCATGGCCTTCGTCGCGTAGATCGTGCCCAAATTCGAATAGTACATCGCGAGCGAGCGATTCATTTCTGCGCGGAGCCCCTCCGCCATCTCGATCGATTTCTTAACCTCGACGAGCGCATCGTCCATCCGGCCTTTGCTGAAATAGAGCTCGCCCAATCGGCAGCGGGCCTGAAAATCGTCGGGCTCGGTTGCCAAGAGTTTTTCGATCTCGAGAATTTCTTCGTCGGGGTTCAATGGCTGATCACCCGGATCGACAACGGCTTGGCTTGGCTCAGAAACAGAAGAGGTTGGTTCGTTCATACGATTCCCTATAGTAAAAAGGTTCGTTAGATATGTCCGCCTGCCAATGAGTCCGGCGTGCTGATCATGGGAGCGTTCGTCGCCGGCGCCTGATCCGTTGCGTCACGCCGATACCGGTCCATCGTCAACAGCATCACACCGAGCACCACCATCAGCGTCAAGTTCGAATAGAGAAGCGCATACCCGGCAATAAACATCAGTCCGATCCCGTAGCCGGCAAGCCGTCCCATAGTCAGCAACTTAATCACCGTGTAGGACCAGCACAACAAGCCCGTCATATAGAGCGCAAAGGGGAGAAAAAACGTGTAGCCCATGCCAAACTGGAAAATCCACCCGATGCCGTCCGCCGCTTTACGAATGTTGTTGGCCATTCCTGGATCATACCGATTAAGCAGAAAATCCAAGAACAGCATGATGGTAAAAAATGACACGGCCGTCGCCCAAAACCAGATCGCGCGGCGGCGTTGCCGCTGATTGCGCGTCCGAAATGACACGCCCCGACCGTAGGCCCAGAACACGAGGATACTGGACAAGACCATCAGGGCCTCGCCGCCACGATGGGCTTCGTACACGAATGGCGGGGCCGCTATGGTTCCGATAAAACTATAGGTCGTCGACACGATCTGATAATACAACCAGCCCCCGATCCCCAGCAGATAGGTCACGCCCATCGCGCGATGCGACCATTCAGTGTGGGTGGAGAGGTATTCCATCATGAGGCAGATCAAGACGACCAAGGCGACAGAATTATAGATGGCCGATCCCAGGAAGGCGGGAGGAACCAACAAGAAGCCCACCGTGAGGAGCAGCAGCAGTACCACGCAGGGAATGACGATCTTATTCGATCCGACAAATCCGCGGCCAGCCATTCGATTGATCACCCCTACCGCCAAAGCGAGAAACAAGAGAATCGCGACCACGTTGAGCAACCACTGCCCGATCTCCGTCAATGCCGTGAAAGTCGGGATAATCCACTCATGTGTCTGCGCCAACTTGCTGAGATGCATCCCCAACCGTGACACAAGCCGATAGAGGATCAATTCCGAGAAGGACACAATCAAGACAAGCTTGATCGTGTACTGGAACAACAGGGATTGATCGCCGATCTTCCCGGTTATCCGGTCAATGGTAGGATTCGTAGCCGTCACGCTGTACACCCTTGAGGAAATGACAAATTATACCGATCGAGAAAAGGCAGGGTCAACGCCGTACAGAACACGTTTACTCCGACCCTGTCGGCTGTGGCACGCCCACTTCCTGGGCCTGGGCCTTGGCCCTGGCGATATACAGCAATCCATCGGCCATCGAGTAGTTGAAGGGCAACTCACACACCACCTCGCTGACCTTTTCATAGACATGCTGGTACAGGGTTTCCGATTCATCCGGCGTCATGCCTTCCGACACTTCATAGAAAAATCCAAGACTGAGGTCTTCTGCCGACGGGCGCATGATGCGCCGGATGCCGTAACTGCCAGGATCGCTCATGATCGGGGCTTCTTTTTCCAAATCGAAGAGGCAGGGCTGGCAGGAGAACCCGTACGACTCGTTGAGCCGCTTATTCTCGACGATGAAATTCATCGTCTCCCGGGCTTCCTCTTCCTTCTCAGTCGGGAACCCCACGATGATGTAACAATGTACCGCGATCCCCAAGTCGACACAATCGTCGGCGATGCGCCGCACCCATTCCTGTTTGATCCCTTTCTTCATGAAATCCATCACCCGCTGGTTGAACGACTCCAATCCGAATACGATCTTCAGGCAACCCGCATCCCGCATCGACGCGAGGAGCTCACGTGTCAGATGCTTCTCGAAACGCATCTCGCAGGTCCATTTAATGTCCAGCTTCTTGTCGATAATCTGCTGGCACAGGCGTTTGGTCGGCGAGAGGGCGAAACATTCGTCGGTAAAGAAGAACCGTTGCGCGCCATAGCGCTGCTTCAGCCATTCCAATTCCTCAACGGTTCGTCCCGGTTCTTTCTGTCTGAAGTTCTGGTGATCCAGCGTGAGGGCGCAGAACGCACAATCCTTGTAGTAGCAGCCGCGCGAAAACTGCACCGGCAACACCGGCTCCGGCGACAGGTACAGGCCCAGCGGGAAGCCGTCATAATTCGGCGCCGGCAACTGGTTGATATTCTCAGAGTAGAACGGCTGGTTGACCGTGATCTTCCCATTCTGCCGATAAATCAGGTTGGGAACCTTGCTGAAATCTTTCTTCCCATCCAACTGATTCACGAGTTCAAGCAACGCCGTTTCACCCTCGAATACAATAATATCGTCGGTCAGATCGAAGAGGCTCGGGCAGCGCCGTAAGTTGTCGACCAATCTGGTGAAGATACTGCCGCCAATGGTCAGATGGATATTGGGAGCCGCCTCCTTAATCAAACGACAGAGTGTCAGGCCAGGAATAATCTGCGAGGTCGCCGTAATCGAGACACCGATTAAATCCGGCTGGTCACGGATAATCGACTGAAGGAATCGCTCACGGAACAGCTTGATGTAGGGGTTCTGCGTCTCATCCCTGATGATCTTCATCAGGTCTTTGGACGAATAGATGGAGCAGTTGCCGAACTGATTATCCACGACTGTCAATCGAGTCGGGAAATAGACCGTGGAGATCACCTCCAGCCATTTGTCGATGAGAAAGAGGCTTTCTTTGTAGGATTCAATATCGTAAAAGCCTTCCCCGCGAAGGGTCTCTTTGGCCGGCTCAATCCGATCAATGAGATAGGGAAAGCGGTCCAGCGACTCCACCACTCTCGCCAAATGTTCGGCACTTCCCGGTCCAGTTTCACCGGTTCGGTTCTGTTCTAGCGCTCGCCGTTTATCGAGCAACTCCTGATACAGCTCCACTCCGTAGGAGTGCGTCACCACTCCGTCTAAGAGTTCGATCCCAAGATCGCGTTGAGAAACGTTCGAAACGCCACCCTGAACGAGGAATCCCGTCAATGAAGGAAGACTCAGATAGGGCTGTGAGGGATGCCACGTTGGAGGAAAGAGCAGTGAAACCTTCATGCTAAATCACCACCAACTGGAGTGAAAAATAAGATGTTTTCTCAATAAAATCGAACAACGTTTTATACACTCCGGTATCGGCCAAATGCAACCCTCGGAGGTCCCGCTCCTCGCCTAGAGAGGGGCTGTCACGACTTGACGCCGGCACTCTTCAGCCTGCCATTAAAAAAGAGAAACCCCAGCCCAGCTTCACGCCGGACTGGGGTTTTCTTGTTGGCTCTGCCTCCTACCCTAGCGGTAAGAGATGGTCTCTCCAGAGACCGGTTTCCCCTACTGGAGCTTCAGGGTAAACCAGGTGGAGAGCGCCTTCATGCCGTTACGCTCGACGTTGTTGCCGTCCCACACCGCGAAGGCGATGGGCACAGACATTCCCGCCTTGAACTGGGTATCGTTGGCATCACCGGTTTCCAACGAGCGCTTCACCACCACGCGCCAGGTTGGACCAGTGTATCCACCGCCCTTGACGGAACCTGCTGGCTCCCACACGCCGTTTCCGATGACATCCTGATGCGCTTGCGTGGTCAGGGTGCTGAAACCATTGGCGTTGAGATCCTCGACCGAGCTCACACGCAATGTCGGATCGGACATGATGTTGCCAGACCAGATACCAGGATTGAAGGGCCCGAGGCTGCGACCGATCCGGTCAGGATAGGTCACGCCGCCAGCCGGCTCTTCAAAATAGTAGTCCCAGAAAATGCCAGGGTATTGGTCGTCCACGTCCCACATACCCGCGCTATCCTTACCGAGATCCTTCTGCCATTCTGCGTTCCACCGCCAAATGTTGGTGGTGCCGCCCGACTGGCCCATACATTGGAACGGTGGTGCTCCAGCCGTGTTGACCGGGAACATAACCGCCGCCTGATCCCGGAAATCCTGGGGACCAATCGTCGTATCGTTCTTGGTCTGGTCGCTCCATTCCAAACGCATGCCGACTTCTTTACCGTTGGTCATGGCTTTCACGAACACCGACTTCACCGAAATATTCGGGTGCATCGGTGTGGTGATCAGCTGTCCGCTCAACGGAACAATCACGCCAGGCACACTCTCCCAAACCGGGTTTGCGCCATCCATGGGAATCGCTCCCTTGATGGCCTTCGCCGGAATTGTGACCGGTTGGCTGACAGCCAACGGCACCTGCCCGATCGTCAGCATCACGCCGACGATCAACGCAGAGAGAAGAATGCCAAACACCACACGCTTACTGTGTGTCTGCACTACTCTCATAGGACTACTCCTCCTCTCGATTAAAAGATTAAGAACGGTGGCCCAAGATAACTGCCGACAAACAAAGAATAGAGACCCCCATAAATACAGACAAACGGTTAGGCGGTTCCAGTTGGCCCCCCCTCCTCCTTGTCTTTGCCCTGATCATTTTTATCTAAGAATGACTCAGCGCCCACTTCGTTCAGCAACAGGCTCAGTTCGTTTCCTTGATCTTGCGCACCGCACTCGTAGGTCTGGCCTTCCGGCGCATTAAACGTTGCCGGGCGATAATCGGTTTCCGAATAGGGTTGCGGAATTACACCCAGGAACGCCGCTTCGAAATCCATCCATTCCGCCATCAAGTCCGCCACGTGTTTGTACAAACCGGAATCGGCCTTCTTCCCCAACATCAGGCAAAACAGCGGGACCCACCGGCCGATATGATTCTTCACGAATTTTTTCTGCGCATCCAGGACGATCTGTGTCTTGTCCGCACCATCGTGACAGCGGGAGTAGGATTCTTTGTAGGCTAGAAAATGCATGAACTCGAACTCAACGCTTAAATGATCCAGTCGCTCATGGATATCCTTGGACAACTCTACCCCAAACGCACGGTAGAATCCTGCGATATCGCCCATGACTTGCGATTGGGCAAACACGTGGTCGTTGCCGAAGAGCGTTTCGTAAGGAGGGCAATCGAGGGTGATGACATTACTGAAGACTCGACGATGCTCGGCCTGCAGATCGATGAGCTGCCAGTTGGCACATTCTGACGCGACAACTTTCCCGACCTGATCGAACTGCTTGCGCAAAAGCACCAGCTTTTGCTTGGCCCGCTCACCGCCGATGCCGTCGAGCACCTGGTCTAAGGTATCGATCGCCGCTCGCCCATCCTCGACAAACTCTCCACATTGTACGTAATCAAGAAATTCGTCGTCTTCGGGATAGAGCAGGCTCCAAGACACGAGGAGATAGAGCTTACTGCGATTGAGCGCGCGTTCGACTGCAGGCGAGTCTTTAATGGCCGGCGGAGTTGGAATGACCGCGGCCACGGCTGGAGAATTTATTTGTACCGGCTGTTTACTCGTCATGAGAATCAGCTCCTCGGTCAACCCTGTTGCCCACATCAATTTTCCGGGCACTTGAGGTCAAACCTTTGGCACAGGTTCGCGTATGATAGGTAAAGGTCCAGGGGTTGTCAAGCGGGATCTCACCCTTTGCAAGGGATAATCTAAGACCATGATTTCTCAACTTATCCTCCCTCATGATACGCACAATTTCTCTCCAATTTTCCATCTTGCACTCTGGCGTGTTCCCGTGCATTAAGAAAACGACTGCGCCAACAATCTGTATGGTGTGACTCGAATGGCCACGTGATCGTTCACGGTTCGACACACTTGTTCGCACAACCCACACCCAACACAACGCTCAGTCGTCACCACAAGACGCTGCGTGTCAAAATCCATGAATAAGGCATCCCTGGGACATTTCGATGC
>JANYAJ010000039.1 GCA_025361385.1 Nitrospira sp. | reverse complement strand
ATCGAAGGACGGGTGGATAGGCAGCGGGGCTAGCAGGATGCTGAAACATCTGCCCTTCTCACCCGCCTAATCCAGGCCCGCTAATCCCACAATGTTGCCCTCGCATGTTGCTGTAACTGTGAAATGTCATTGGTGGTCGCTATGCGAACGTTTCGAATCGCCATGGTGCAGATGAATCCGACGGTCGGGGATCTGGACGGGAATGTCCGCCAGATTACTGGTTGGTTGCGTGAGGCGAGGAAGGCGAAGGTCGATTTGGTGGCCTTCCCGGAGTTGGCGATCACCGGCTATCCCCCTGAAGATCTTCTGCTCAAGCCACGTTTTATCGCGGACAATCGCCGCGCGCTCCAGGAAATAGTCCGTCATTGCCGGGGCCTTGCCGCCGTGGTGGGCTACGTCAGTCAGAGCGATGGCCTCGATCCAAAGCCGGCACGCTCGTCGGTCGTACCGGCCGGTGCTCACGAGCTCTACAATGCCGCGGCGGTCATCGCCGATCAGACACTCGTCACGACCTATTGTAAGTGGTACTTGCCGAACTACGGGGTGTTCGACGAGAGCCGGTATTTCTATCCTGGCAGGCGGCTGCCGCTCATTCGCCTGCGCGGCACGGTGGTCGGGGTCAATATTTGTGAAGATGTCTGGTTGCCGGAAGGGCCAACTCGTTCCCAGGCGGCGGCGGGCGCCGAAGTGATCGTGAATATCAATGCGTCGCCGTTTCATCTGGGCAAGAGCCGGATACGCGAGCAGATGCTGGCAACCCGCGCGCGGGAAAACGGGGTGGTGCTCACCTACACGAATATTGTCGGTGGGCAAGATGAACTGGTGTTCGATGGAAATAGCGTGATCCTTGATCACCGGGGCGAGGTCATCGCGCGGGGGAAAGCGTTTCAGGAAGATTTGATCGTCGCCGACCTCAATATGGAGGCGGTCGCGCGAGAGCGGCGCACTCAGGGGAGGAAAAAAGCTTTACCGAAACAGGTGGCCGCTGCGGTGGAGATGTGCAGCGCCGCGCTTCCCGCTCTCCCAAAGAGTCGGGTGCGTGCGGTCCCCGATATGGGGGCAGTCCTGGATCCGCTGGAGGAGGTCTATCTGGCACTCACCTTGGGGGTGCGAGATTATGTGAGGAAGAACGGTTTCGCCCGAGCTGTGATCGGTTTGAGCGGGGGCGTGGACTCGGCGTTGACCGCCGTGCTTGCCGTCGATGCGCTCGGCGCCGAGAACGTCCGGGGTCTGTTTATGCCGTCGCTCTATACGTCGCAGGATAGTTATGAAGATGTCGCAGAGCTGGGAGCACGACTCGGGATCTCTGTCCGGACCCTCCCTATCACGAAGCTGTTCGATACATATCGGGATGCGCTTGCGAAGATGTTTGAGGGGCGGGCACCCGATACGACGGAAGAGAATCTCCAGGCCCGCATTCGGGGCAATCTCCTCATGGCCTTCTCCAATAAGTTCGGCCATCTGGTGCTCACCACGGGCAACAAGAGCGAGATGAGTGTCGGGTATGCCACGTTGTACGGCGATATGGCCGGCGGATTTGCTGTGATCAAAGATGTCCCCAAGACGATGGTGTACAACCTGGCGAGGCTTTGCAATCTCAGAGGCTCGGCCCCGGTTATTCCCAAACGGACGTTAAGCCGGCCTCCGACGGCCGAATTGAGGCCCGACCAGAAGGATGAAGATTCGTTGCCGCCCTATGAGGTCCTTGATCCCATTCTTCAGGCCTATGTGGAAGAAGACCGGTCTCTCGAAGAAATCGTCGTCGCAGGGTACGACCGCGCGACGGTGGCACGTGTGATGGCGATGGTCGATGGCAGCGAATACAAGCGCCGGCAGGCGCCGATCGGCATCAAAATCACGCATCGGGCCTTGGGGAAAGATCGCCGGATGCCGATCACCAATGGCTATCGTAATCGATAGGTTTGACGCGATACTTACGGGGCTGTCGGCTGGAGCTTCAGCTGCGGCACTGGTTTCCGCTTCTGATTGTCCGGCTTGATGGTTTGGCCGTCAAGCTGTTTCCGAAGTAACTGCAGTTCCTTCTTGATGGTTTCCAGCTCCAAATCTTTCTTGATCACAAGATCCTTCAGCATGTGAAGTTCTGCCTCGCGCTGAGCGAGCGAATCTGACTGGGCGTCGGGTGGCCTGGCCCCTGCAGGCTGCCCTCGAGTCGGCGTAGCCACTTGTTCGACCTGAGGTGTCGTTCGCTCAATAGCTGGTGCCAATAGCGAGGCCTGTTGCAGGAGTTGATAATCGATGGCGAGAAACCTGTCGGTGGAGCGTCCCGCTGCCGGACGGTAAAAACTATCGGACCGTTGGGCCGCGCTCGGTGCGAAGAGCAGTGCCCGGTTTGAGAGGCCAGAGGGATCTGGTAGACGCCGGTGGGCTGGGTCGTTGGTGTGAGGCTGGCCCGGTGCATATCGGTATTGCGAAAGTGTCACATAGAGTGAGAGGCCATAGGCGTAGAGGGAGCCGGCTGTCGTCTCTGTAACGGAGGACTCCAATCGCCCCGCGCCTTGGCGAGGGCTGGTGACCTCAAATGACACAGCCTCTCCCGCTCCCGCAGCTGTCAGGGCTTTGGCAATTCTGGGAGTGAGGAACTGAACTTCTTCCGGCGAAAAAACTGGGACAGGAGAAGCCGACCCTGCCAGTAGGTCTTGGAGTCCCCTCTGCTGTTCCTGGACCTGCATTCCGCTCAAGACGCGGGCGATGAGGGCTGGTTCTAGGTGGATCGGGTGACTGGCCTGAATCGACCGATCGGCCATAGACAGAAGAGACACTGTGCCGCGTGGATCCTCAGAGAGAGCGTTGCCTGTCTGGGTGGTTGTGGTACAGGCCGTGCCGAGCAAACAGAAGAGAACTAGTAATAGCAAAGGCTTAGGGGAATTGATCGTTCCAGTGCGGCGTAATAATAAGGAAGTCATGGGTGGCAAATCTAGCATAGATAGCAGATCACCGCCAGGCTGGAGAGGTCGTGCGGCCATCCCCTAAGGATGCCAGTCTAAGGAGATGCGCATGCCCCTCTTTCGTATAGGGCGCGCAAAGGCGTTGACAGATTTTGCTGGAGCATGTTACAAGGGTCCCCATCGGACAGGGGAACAACGGCGTTTCCCACCGGCCTTAAGAATAGTACGGCATGGACAATGGCGTCCTCCGGCCCCAGTGGGCTAGAGGGCGTTTTTTTTTGACCACATTCGAGCAGGCTGATTCACGATGGTGCAGATGAGCCGAATCGGAAGAAAATCATTGGGAAATGTAATTTCGAATGGTGGCGGTCATTCTAAATAGGAGGGGATCATGACGATTCAGAAGCGAATGATTCAGCTTGGTGTTCTGTGGGGGTTGGTGCTGGGAGGGCTAGTCGCCTGTGCGATGATCTCAAGCCCTCCCGAAGGTCTGATTGCCAAAAATGATCATGTGGCATTGGCAGTCTGGTACGACAAGGAAGCGGCCCATCTTCGGCAACATGCGAAGGAGATGATGGTGATGGCGGAAGAGTATCGAAAAGATCCAAGCCGCATCCATGCTAGCGGGGGAGGGATCTCCCACAAAATCGATCTCGCTCAGCACTGCGATGCACTTGTCGGCATGTATACGAAGGCAGCTGAAGAGGCTGACTTGTTGGCCAAGGGGCATCGTGACATGAGGTAAGAGAAACGAAACGTGTGGGATAGCTGGTGTAAATCGGTGCGGTACTGAGAGTTGGATGCACGGTAATGGGCTGGAGGTTGCGCACAATGGCGTGCGTGGCGACAACGTCGTCGAGGTGAACGAGAGATGGTCTGTGAGTCACAACATCACCAATCGGACGAGGGAGGCCGTCATTATGTCAGTACGCAGTCTCATAGGAATAGGACTCTGTGCGATAATTTCGCTGCTGGGTAGCCAGGCTGCCTTGGCTCAAGTGGCTCCGCCGACGCCTGCGCCGAGCGTGCAAGAACGGCTGGAGGCGTTGGAGAAAAAGTCGGATGCGCCGTCCCTCTGGAAGACCTTGGGGTTCAAGGCCTCCGGGTTTCTGGATGTGGCCTATACGCAGAATTTCAACAATCCCAACACCAACCTCAATCAACTGCATATCTTCGACACGAACGCCAACGGCTTCATGCCGCACCTGGCGCAGCTCATGCTGGAGCGGCCGGCCGATGGCGCCGGCGACGGCATGGATCGCGCCGGGTTTCGCGCGCGGCTCAATTTCGGGTCCGATGCCCGGGTCACCAGGGCCCGCACCAACTTTCAACCGGGCACCAGCAACAACGAGCTGGATTTCCAAGAACTCTATGCGGAGTATATCCTCCCGGTCGGCAACGGCCTGAAGATTCAAGCCGGGAAGATCAACACCTTGATCGGGTATGAAGTGATCAACAGTTTTGAAAACCCGAATTTCTCGCGGAGCTTCATGTTCGGCTTAGGCCAAGCCTTTACGACGACGGGCGTGCGTATGAGTTATACCTTCAATCCGGTGGTGACGGCCTCGATCGGCGTAATCAACGGCTGGGATAATATCGACGACAACAACAAGGGGAAATCGTTCGAATGGCTCCTGGCGCTGACCCCGCATGAGAAGATCGGGGTGAGTTTCTACGGGTCCTACGGCGCGGAGCAATCGAATAGCCAAGGGGCAGCGGCGTTCACGACCCAGGCCGATCCGACGGCCAAGCGGACGGTGGCGGGGTCGATCATCAGCCTGAAGCCGACGGACAAGGATACCATCATCCTAGAGCCCTATTATGCCAACGAGGGCAATGCTAGTACGGTCAAGGGCGCGAAGAATGCCCGCTGGAATGGCTTTGCCGGCTATCTGATTCATGATTTCACCGATCAATGGAGCGCCAGATTCCGTGGAGAGATCTTCGAAGATGCCGGGGGCGCCCGGACCTGTACTGGCGGCGTGAATTTCGCGGGGGGCGCCAATACCTGTGTCGGCTCACCGACGGGCGGCGCGGCTGGCCTGGGCGGCATTCCTCAGACCCTCTGGGAGAACACCTTCACGATGCAATACAAGCCATTTCCTTCGCTGATCACGCGGACCGAGTTCCGGTACGACAAGTCCGATAAGAACGTGTTCTTGTACGGCAGCCGGCCAGCCAACAACCAAGAAACCCTGTCATTCCAAGTCATTTACCTGTTCTGAACAGGAGAGGAAAGGAACTCATCATGAACCGATATCTTCGTATCATGACATCGATGCTTCCCGTCCTAGCCTGCGCCATCTTGGCGGGGACGACGGGTCTCTATGCACAAGACGCGGGTGCTCCGGCTCCCGC
>JANYAJ010000028.1 GCA_025361385.1 Nitrospira sp. | reverse complement strand
AACGAACGTTCCCATTCAAACCGTTGATAGAAATAGTCGGCTCCTGCGACCACGACGAACGCGCCAATCACCGAGGCAGCGACTTTCAGCGTCAGCCATCCCATGACAGTCAGCAGCCCCCAGATGTCATATTCCACGAGTTCCGGGAGCCGTCCCATTTCCCCTCGAAGAACGAACACCCCAATGGCGGCAATCACCGAGATTTTGAGCAGCGCTTTGATCAACTCCGAGAGAGAGCGGAACGACACGAGGCGGGAAAATCCCGACATGGGATTCAACCGCGAGACGTCGAACGGAAATGAGGCTTTCCACATGAATCCCGTCTGCGCAAGTGAAGCACCGGCCCCTGCGATCGCAAGGCCGCCCAAGACCGGAAGGAGCAATAGGATGGTCGACATGCACACCTGCACGACTAAGGAGTGAATATGATCGATCGTGAGACTCGCCTGAACCCCACGATCGAACGAGCGGGACAACCCCAGACGAATGACTTCCGTCAACTGTTGCACACCGGGGCGAATCAGGAAAAATAGCAGCCCAACGCCTGCGAGCTGCATCGCCGCCGTGGTCACATCACGGCTCATCGGGATGTTCCCCTCCAGTCGGGCATCCGCTTTCCGTTTCTCACTCGCCGGTTCTGTCTTGTTATCTTTATCGTCAGCCATGTCCCATGAGCCTCAAGAGACCCTCGATCGTCGTGTGCAATCCGATGAATTCACGTTCGAGCAGCGAGACCATAAAGGGCAACGACAACCCCAAGACCACGAGCCCCGCGGCAATGGTCAGGGGAAAACTCAGCACGAAAATATTGATCTGTGTCACGGCTCGACCCAACATGGCCAATAAGATATTAATGAGGACGACCGCCACGAGAACCGGTCCCGCCAGCTGCACGGCCACTTGAAACATATGCTGCGACAGGTGCAGCACTTCCTCGCCGACGGCGGGCGAGAGGTGTGCGCCGAACGGCGGAATCGACTCATAACTGGAGACGATGGCCGCCACGACCATCATGTGGGCATTCAGCGAGAGGAAGACCAAGGAGGCGACGACGCTGAACAATTGTCCGACCATCGGCGTGGAGTGCGAGGTCATCGGATCCAGAAGCTGCGCGATACTGAACCCCATTTGGCTTCCGACAATTTCTCCGGCAACCTCAAGCGCGGAAAAGAGCAGACGCACCGCCATGCCGATCACGAAGCCGATCATCAATTCACTCACAAGACCTGCCGTCATGGCGAGGGCGTCTGGAGGAACCGGCGGAAGATGCATCGCCGGCGCCAATGCGAGGGACAACATCAGCACGAGCGCCAATTTGATTCGAGGCGGGATGGTCCGTCCGCTCAACATCGGCATCGCCGTCACGATTCCCCCGATGCGGGAGGCCACGACGAGAAAAGACTGGAACTCGGGCAACAGAAGATGCAGCGGTTGTGTCACATTCATGGCTTTCTCGATGACGGCGTCAATGCACGTAATTCGGGATACTTGAGAATAATTCCGTCATGAATGTGGTCATCACACCCAACACCCAGGGCATGAACACAACAATCGCGGCGAAGATGGTCAACACCTTGGGCACAAACGTCAGCGTGGCTTCATTCAACTGCGTCATGGCTTGCAAGGCGCTGACCGCTAATCCGACGACGAGGCTGAGCCCCAGAAAGGGCGCGGACACGAGCAATGTCGTTTCTAAGGCCTGACGCCCTAACTCTGTCACCATCTCAGGAGTCATGAATGCCTCGTGATGTGTAATGGGTGAAGTGTGATGCGAAGCGATCTCGAAAGAATCACAAGAGTCTTGATGAACTTCTGCTGCTGACACATGACCGATCACCCCTCACTGTTCACTGGAAACTTTTGACCAACGAGCCCACGATGAGATACCAGCCGTCGGCCAGTACAAACAGAATCAGTTTAAACGGGAGAGAGATCATCACCGGCGGCAACATCATCATACCCATGGCCATCAGAATGCTGGCCACCACCATGTCGATAATCAGAAAGGGAATGTAGATCAAGAACCCGATCTGAAACGAGATTCGTAATTCGCTGAGAATAAAGGCCGGGATCACCACATGGAGAGGAACCTGATCCACCGTGTTCGGCTTTGGAATCTTGCCGAGGTCGATGAAGAGCTCCAGGTCCTTATCTCGGATCTGTCTCAGCATGAAGGCACGAATGGGTTGAATGCCTTTCGTCCAGGCTTCCTCATACGAAATCTTTTCAGCCAGCAACGGCTCGACCGCCTGGCTGTATACCGTCTGCCCCACCGGGGCCATGACAAAGACGGTCAGGAACAGGGCCAGGCTGATCAGGATCTGGTTCGGGGGCACTTGCTGTGTGCCCAACGCCTGACGGAGAAATGAAAGCACGATCACGATTCTGGTGAAGGACGTGACCATGATAAAGAAGGCTGGCGCGAGCGAGAGCACCGTCAACAACGCGAGGATTTGAAACACAACGGCGGTTTGCTTCGGACCGGTCTGTCCCAAATCGATGGTGACAGAAGGGTTGGTCCCGCCTATGGCATCGTGCGTAAGCCCGAATGAGAGCCCGCACGTCAGTGCGACGAAGAGCAGGCATGTCGAAGGTGCCGGCAGCGCCAGCCGACGATTAGGCAATAGCATGGCCGCCTTTCATGCCCGTCTCGATCTGCGAGGATATGCCAGGTGAGGGCACAGAAGGAACCTGCGACGGAACGGACGCCGCCTTGGCCAACATTTGCCGGACCTGCTCCTGATCCGTAATCCGCCCGAAAGACACCAGATCCGTGGGGGTGACGCCGACAATCAGGAACTCTCCTGCCACCGATACGAGCGAAATCGTCTTGCGGGGACCGAGGTAGCCGCTCCCCAGCACCTGCACAATCGGCGCAGTTACCGGCGTGAACAGTCGCGCGCCGCCGAACCGTCGAACCAGCGCAACCAGCCCGGCGATAAGAGCCAGGACCAGCGCAAGGGCCGCCGCCATACGTAAGAAGCTGTCCCAGAAGTCGACCATGCCGTCTCCGTCTCCCCTTGTCCTAGCCGAGTTGCTGAACCCGTTCGACCGTGCTGATGACATCGGTCAACCGGATGCCATATTTCTCGTTCACCACCACCACTTCACCGCGCGCAATCAGCTTGTTATTGACCAGCACTTCCATGGCTTCACCCGCAAGTTTTTCGAGTTCGACCACAGACCCCTGCCCGAGCTGCAGTAATTCGCGAATCGCCATCTTGGTCGACCCCACCTGCACGGTCACCTGCATGGGAATATCGAGGATAAAATCCAAATTCTTCTGCGCCGGCACAGCCCCACCATTGTCGACCGGTGGAAACGAAGCCACCGGAGGGGACGATGCACCAGATTCAGGTTTTGCGACGTCGGTATCAGCCATAGATCGTTCTCCTCAGCAACAGGGCTCGCTTACGCAATCACTTTCGATACACGACAGGCATGGTTCCCCTTGAATACACCGGGGCTTCCTTGAAATTTAAGATATCCCTCGACATAACAATCCAGGGGATCGCCCGGCCGTTGATCCAAGACGATGACATCTCCCGCCGTAAAGTTGAGCACGTCTTGCACCTTGACGGAGGCGGTCCCGAGCCTGACGACGACATTGAGCTCGCATTCTTGCAATCTCTCCCGAAACCGGCCTGTCCACCCGCCGTCTTGCTCAACATGATCGGACACCAGTCCTGAGTAGAGTTTTTCTTTGATGGGTTCGAGCATGGAATAGGGATAGACGATAAACATATCGCGGGCGGTTTCGCCGATCACCACTTGCAGCGTCACTACAGCCACGATCTCGGAAGCGGAGACCACCATGGCAAACTGGGGATTACTTTCCGAGCGCACATGCTGGATCTTGACCGTCATCAGCGCCTCCCAGGCTTTCTCGAGATCGAGGAAGGATTGCTGGACCAGTTTTTTGATGACGCGCAATTGGATCGGAGTAAAATCGCGACCTTCCGGCTTGACGTGCGTCTGCCCTTTACCTCCGAAAAAGTAATCGACAATCAGATAGACCAGAAAGGCGTCCATCACAAAAAGCCCGTTACTGCGAAGCGGCTCCATATGAAAGACGTTCATCGAGGACGGCATCGGCACCTTCTTGAGGAATTCGCCGAACTTGGTGATCTGTGTGCCGACGACGGCGAATTCAATCGTGTCATGGAGCGCCGCCCCCCACGAAATCGTTTGCCGACGAATGAAACGATCGTTGATCAACTCGAGCGTCGGCATCCGCCCACGAATGATCCGCTCTTGATTGAACAGATCGAACTGTTTGGCCCCCGATGCGGCAGCCGGCTCCTCCGGCGATTTGGATTCGACGGCGCCGGAACCGACTCCATTCAGGAGTGCATCGATTTCGTCCTGGGAGAGGATTTTTTCCATAGATCAGGATCGTCCTTCTGGCTATTGCACGACGAAATCAGTGAAATACACCGTATGGACGGCCGGTTTGGGAAGCAGACTGTTGACCCGCTGGGTAATTTCATCGCGCAGCTGGAATTTCCCCTGAGTCGTGCGGATCGACGAAGATTCTTTGCTGGTCAGCAGCACGAGAATCGTATCGCGTACCTGTGGCATGCGTTCGGTCAAGGCATCCGCTCCCTCCTGATTGTCCATCTCCAGCTTCACCGTCAGCTTCAAGTACTTCACATCTTGTGTATCGGCCAAGTTGACGATGAAGGGGTCCACATCAAACATAATGCCCTTGGCCACGCCGGCTTTCCCCTCTCCTTTATGCCCGCTCTCGCCGTGACTCTCGGCTTTCGATTCGCTGGTTTTCGGCTCGCTCGCCTCTGTTTTCGCCTCGTCGCCCCCATGCCCTCCAGAGGTCATCTTGAAAATTGCGAAGGCCGCTCCGATGCCCAGCAAGAGAGTCCCGACAACAATGATGATGACCATTTTCATGGAGATCCCGGCGGAGACTGCTGCCGGGGCCTTCCCATCTTCAGCGGCTGCTGCATCTGACATAAGATCCTCCTCTAGTCCAACGGTGACAGGAACAGGGAGTTTGCAATGCGTATGCCACAAGAGAATCGCTCAATTCAACGCGCCTCGTACAAGGAACCTCGCGCCAGATGAGTAGATTTGTCGTAACGGAGGAGATGACACACTGAGGGGGAGAGGACGGGACGCCAGTCGATTGACGATGTCAAAATTCTGACAGGGAAGGCCAGTTAAGAAACAGATCGATGACGAGGGTATCGGCTCCTGGGAGAAAGAATGGCTCCCGTGAGGTGGGTCACACGCACGACGGCGTATGCCCCACCCACCACAGCGGACTACCGCTTGAGATTGACGAGTTCTTGGAGAATTTCGTCGGATGTCGTGATGACGCGAGAGTTGGCCTGGAACCCACGTTGAGCGGCGATCATGTCGATAAAACTTTCACCCAAATCGACATTGGACAGTTCCAACGTATTGGACTTTAATTTGCCCAATCCCGCGCTCTCCGGGACTCCCGTCACAGGTTGCCCTGAGTTTCCGGACTCCGCAAAGGTATTGTTTCCGGTTCGAGTCAAACCAAGCGGGTCAGGAAAGCGCGCCAAAACTACTTGGGCCAGCGCCCGCAACTGGCCGTTGGAAAACCGTCCATTGATGACCCCGTTCCCATCGACCGAAAACGCCTGGAGTGAACCGGCCGCATAACCGTCTTGCGTCAGCTGCACCACCGCGGATTGCGAGCCGAACTGGGTCGTGCCGTCCAATCCGTTGCCACCTTCCGTTGTGACACTAGTGCCATAGTTGTAGGTAATCAACTGATCGGCCGTCGCCCCGTTGAAATCGACTTGCAGTTGCCCCGGCACCGTCCCGACTGCGCCGGCAGCCGTTCCGGTATCAAACCGGAGGGCCACACTTTCACGGTCCAGCGTACCATCGGTTCCGAACGTGAGTGTCCCAGCTCCGACCCTGGTGATGCCGAGCGTGGCATCGATGTTGGCGGTGTTATAGTTGGCCGTCACCACGTCATTACTATTCGCCGTCACATTATAGTTCCAGGTATTACTTCCGGCCTTGGTAAAATAGGTCGTAAGGAGGTGGCTGTTTCCAAGCGAATCGTAGACGGTCATCGACGTCGAGAAATTCGAAGTGCTCGTCGGATTGGCAATATTGAAGTTCGTGCCCGTCGTGGACGTCCCTGCTACCATATTGAGGTTCGCCCCCAAGGTGTCGGCGCCGTTGGCCGTGACGACGACCGCTCCAGTGCCGGCGGTCGTGTTATTGGTCACCCCGGCGAGGCCGGAGGTGAAGGTGAAGAATCCTGCCGCGTTGACTCCAGCGGTAAAGCCTGTATAAGCGGCTGTGCGAAACGGATCCGCGGGAGTCAGAGCCCGCACGGCATTCTGAATGGCGGTGGCGAGGCTTGCACCCGTCAAACCGGCAGCCACCGTCACGACCTGGGCGCCGTCGCCATTCAGATTGATATTGAATGAGAGGTTGCCAGCAGCACTCGTCGTGGCAGATGTCGCGGCGCCGACGACATTCCCTCGAACGCCCGTGATCGGCGCGGCGGAGTTCAAGTTCGCAGCCAGAAACGCTAAATTTGTGTCTTTCGGCGAGGCCGTGGTAGAGGGAAGGGCTACGTCGCCAATCGATCCAGTAATTGTCCCGGTCGTGTCCGCAAGGAATCCCTGCAATTTGAATCCACTGGGATCGACGACGTTGTTGTCTTTATCCAGCCGGAACGTCCCCGCTCGACTGTAAAAGGTGCCTCCCTGGGCATCCTGCACAATGAAGAAGCCGTTGCCGTCAATCGCCATATCGAGGACGTTAGACGAGGTGGCCAAGGACCCCTGTGAGAAGTTGCCTTGCACCGACGTCAGCGCGACGCCGATACCGGTCTGGACGGAACCGGATCCGCCCGATATCGAGGAGCTGATCAGATCGGCAAACGTCGCCTTGCTGGACTTAAAACCAACCGTTTGCATGTTGGCGATATTGTTGCCGATCACCGACAAGGCAGTCGCGTTGGCGTTGAGACCGCTGACACCTGCGAACAACGAGGACAAAAGACCCATGGTTTATTCCCTCCTTATGAACTCTGTGACAATACATGACGTTGGTTTATCTCAACCCTCTCAGCGAAACTCGACGACAGCGCTTGGATCGATGGTGGTATCGCCCGCGGCCAGCTTCGGCTGGCCGTCCTCCACCCGGATGCCGGACACCGTCAACCGCGAGGTCGTTGTCACGGGTACCGCTTGTTTCTGCGCATCCTGTGCCGCAATCGCGTAGGTATAGGTCCCTGGCGGCATCATCGTGCCGTTCTGATCTTGCCCATCCCACTCTACTTTTTGCGCGCCGGCGCCCTGCGGCCCGAGCGTTCCCGTGCGAATGACCTGGTTCGACGCATTCATAATAGACAGACTGACCGCTGCAGCATCCTTACTGAGACTGTAATCAAGCGTGGTCGGCGTGGTGCCCAATTGAATGACCGCGCCCTGAATGCTCACGTCTCGTCCGACCAGCGGCAATAACGAATACTGCAGACTCGAGTTCTGCGCGTCGAGGACCTTGCCAAGCAGCGCCGATTGATTGGAGCTCTGTTCCAGTTGGCTGAACTGAGCCAGTTCCGCCACAAACGACGAACTGTCCATCGGCTTCAATGGGTCTTGATTCTTCAGCTGTGCCACCAACAGATTGAGAAAGTCATTTTTCCCAAGATCGGGCTGTTTCAGCGATACCGGCGCGGGTGCGGCCGCGGATGCGATGGTTGAGGATGTTGCTGCGTTGACCGTGGCCATAGTGCGTCTCCTTCGATCTTTCGTTAGGCAAACAGGCTGAGTACGCCGGTGCGCTTCTGCGGAGGGACCGATGCATCATGAGGCAACCGGTCCTGCTGCTGTGGATCTCGCTGTTGTGGCGTGGTGCCGCTATGGGCCTGTGATTGCCCATCTTGTCCAGACTGGCGACTGCGCTCTTGATCGACTTGAACCTGGAACCTCCCCATATCCAATCCGGCTGCAGTCAACTGGGTGCTCAATTGCTCCTGCTGCCCGGTGAGCATCTGACCGAGTTCGGCACGATCGGTCGACAGGTGTGTATGAATCGTGTGGTCGGACAAGACGACACGGACACGAAGCTGACCGAAGTCGGCAGGAGACATGTCGAACTGCACGGCCTGTGTCCGTGGAACAGTCGTCGGCTCAGGATCGGGGCTCAACTGGTTAGCCTGAAGTGGCACGGGAATAGAGGATGCCGACGCAGGACGAATATTCGGCGGAGTACCTCCTTGGCCCTGTTGATAAGACGAATACTGGTGGCCTCCGTCGCCTGACTCAACCGTTGATGGTTCCGGTGTGCGAGACGGCATCTCTGCCGATTGAAGGTCGACATGAGACAACCACTTCAAGCCATCGTCCTTTCCCTTACTGCCCGATCCCGAATTGAGGCCCTGTCCCTCATCCTGAATCTGGCTTGATACTGCCGCATTTGCTTGAGCCTCAGACGCCGGTGTTGGTACCTGTAGATGCTTCTGATGAAGTGAGAGCTCTCCCTTCCCCAGCATCTGCTGCACCGGCGCCTGATCTAATTTTGCCGAAACCTCTTCCTGATGCTGGAGAGTCGACTGTGTCGCCGTCGTGGCCACCTGCTCGGCCGGTTCTTGCCCCTGGACAACAACCGGCGCGGATGGAGCCGGAGCCGGTGCCACCCCCTGCTCCTGGTGGTCCTTGATGGGAACACCCTGATGGGGATCCACATTCTCAATCTGCTGGCCCTGCAAGGCTGTAAGCGGCACCCCCTTATCAGGTTGTGCAGCACCCCCGATATCTGAAGCGATTTTTGCGGTATCTGATGTCTGCTCACCCGTGGGGAGAGGTACCGTAGCAACCGAATCCCCTGCGGCGGAAGTCGTATGTTGATTGGCAAGATCCTCAAGCTTGTTCGCTGAAACGATTGGTTTCCCAACCCCTTCAACAGATGGCGTGACCGGTTGGATCATCGTCGATGCCGATAAGCTAGATGGCCCGTCAACGTCATTCGTCGATGTGCCGGAAGCAACAATAGGCTTGCGGGGATCCACCGGGGATGTCGGCGTGGCCACCGTCGTGCCGGAGAGGGAGATCACCAGCGGGTCGGTAGCTGACGTGATCAAGGGTGTATCCTCACTGGTCTCAGACTGTGAGGCGTGAGAATCTGTGTCGGGGCCGGAGGAGCTCCCTTGGACCTGGGCGGGGGAAATGTTGGAGGTCGTGGGGGAAGGTTGGTCAGGAGTCTCGGATTGAGGAGAATGGTCTGATTCCCTGCCATCACTCGTCTTATGCGACAGACGTCGATTCACCGAGGACGTCGTACTTGTGGTCCGGTTGTCATTCTCTGACTGAGAGTCTCGATGTTTTGTTCCTCGGCTCCCGTCGCTCCTCCGTGACTGGACCCGCTTCCCCTCCGAAGCTGTCGTGGCCGTACGATCCTCGGTCTTCGATTGAGCGACACGCGACTTCGCGTCCTTCCTGGCTTCGACCCGCTGCGAGGCGGCCTGTAAGACCGAAGAGAATCCCCTCTCGCGAGAAGCCGCACCAACCGAGTTTCCAGCGGCAAATGGCTGGAGGTGTCCGCTCGCCGGTGCGAGGCCGATCTGTGGGCTGAGTTGTTGAAAGGCCATAGGTCCTCGTTGTCCTTATGGGTAATGGAGGCACATTGTCGATTGTGGATCTTTCAAGGCTCATGCCAGACCGAATGGCAAGACATCTCTCAATTGGCGTGCAGTTTCAGGCAATCGATGCGGCAAGAAACACGGCTGAGGAAAAAGATGCCGGATGATGGGGTAAAGAATACCGAGAGAACACAGAAGACAGGAACCGGTCAGGGATTGGAGAGCAATTGTTCGGTGAGTTTTGCGGCGCGGTCCACTTTAACCTGTGCGAGGATCGATCCGGCAGTCTTGCCTTTCACCAACCGGAGAATCTCCAAGGCCTTTCGATCCGGCATCTTTTCAATACGTGCGGCGGCTTCCTCGGCAGGCATACTTTCATAGATCTTCGTCAGCTGTGCGTAGCGCTGGGTGTGCTCGTCGGCCGCTTGTTTCTTCTGCACGGCGCTCTGCCCTGCAGCCGCCTTTTCTTGTTGTTCCTTCGCGCGGAGGCGGCGCTGTTCTGCTGCCTCAACTTTGCTCAAGATCTGCTCAATTTCAGCTCTGAGATTCGCCAGTCGATCCTCCGATGTCCGAACCGTTTTCTCACGGTGGTCCAAATCATCTTGCCGCTGTTGAAACATCGCCACCACTTCCTCCGGCATATTGATCGCGGGGCCCTGCGTTTGTGCCGCCTCCACCGATGAGGATTCAGCCGCCGCGGCCTTGGTCTCTTCCGGCGGCATCAACTCGGCGGGAAGATCTTTGAAGATGCCAGCCTTGAGAAGTGCCTTGCGGGTGGCAGGAGGAGCAGTCGCGGGAGCGGACGAGGCATCGTTGAGCTGCACCACCGTCCAGCACAACACCATGATCACCGCCAGCATGATCGCGACAGACCAGATCTGCCTCTCCCACCCCATGCGAGGACGACGAGGTCTTTCCGCATGAGTGCGTGAAAGCGTAATCCGGTCTCGTTGCTGGTCTATCCGGTATTTGCTCATCATGAATTCTGCAAGCTAGGCATCCCACTCATACGGCGCGCGGATTCATCCATTTGCAGTTGCTCGGCACGATACTGGATCACTCGCTGCTGCTGGCGCAGCCGTTCAGCCAGACGGTCGAGTGTCCGACGCTCCTGCATCGCAGCCTGCAACTCTTGCTGCTTCTGATGCCATGCTTCACGGCACCGACATTCAGCCTGCCAGGCTTGCGTGAGCAAGGCGGCTTCCGCGTCACAAGTGATCTGCCATTCGAGAAACTCCTCCAATGCCATCCCGCTACTGGCCTTGGCTACATACCGCTCAGCCGTCATCCGCGCCTGTGCGTCGAGGGCCTGAGAGGCGGCTTCAGCATCCTGAAGATTCTGGCGGGCGTGAAGCAGGTCCATACGCAACAGGTCTTCCACTTGTGCACGATACCGTCGTACCGCATCCAGTTTCATGCGGTGCTCTTCACCAGCGCGAGTAAATCCTGAACCGATGCCCCAAGATCGGCCGGTTGTTCGATCTCCTGACGAAGAAAGGCATTGATCCCATCTTGTGCGGATACGGCCCGGTCCAGCGCCTTGTTCGTCCCCGCCTTATAGGCACCCAACAGAATGAGATCTTCCGATTGCTGGTAGCGGGCCATGAGCTCGACCATGGACCGGGCAGCCGAATAATGCTCCCGTCCCACGATGTCTTTCATCACCCGGCTCGTGCTGTTCAGCAGATCGATCGCCGGAAAATGGTTGCGCGCGGCCATCTGCCGTGAGAGCACGATATGTCCATCGAGAATCGATCGCACGGTTTCGGCGATAGGGTCGGAGACCTCGTCGCCGTCCATCAGCACTGTATAGAGTCCGGTGATCGTGCCGGCCCCTGGCCCGGTCCCGACTCGCTCCAGGAGCTTTGGAAGAAACGTAAAGACCGACGGCGTATACCCCTTTGTGGTCGGCGGTTCGCCGATGGCGAGCCCCACTTCACGCTGGCTATGGGCCAAGCGGGTCAGCGAATCCATCATTAACAGGACCTGCTTTCCGCAATCACGAAAATATTCCGCAATCGCCGTCGCGATCAATGCACCCCGCAGCCGCACCAGCGGAGGCTGATCCGACGTGGCCACAATGACGACCGATCGTTGAAGTGCGGCCGGTGTGAGGTCCCGTTCGAGAAATTCGTTCACCTCTCTGCCTCGCTCACCGATCAGGGCAATCACATTCACGTCGGCTCTGGTGTAGCGGCTCATCATGCCGAGCAACACACTCTTGCCCACACCTGCACTGGCAAAGATCCCGATCTTTTGACCCAAACCGCACGTCAAGCAGGCATTGATCGCCCGGACGCCGAGATCGAGCGGTTTTGTAATGCGCGCGCGCTGGAGCGGGTTGAGCGGCGCCGCATGGAGCGGATATTGGCGCTCCGTCACCAATGGACCCTTTCCATCGAGTGGTTCGCCAAGCCCATCCAGCACCCGACCGAGCAGTTGCGGGCCAACCGGTACCGACGCACAATGCCCTTTCATCAACAGCCGGCTCCCCGGACCGATCCCCCGCATCTCCCCAAGCGGCATCAGCAAAACACGGTCGCCGCGAAATCCGACGACCTCGGCGAGTACGGTCCCTTCTCCGTCCTCGCGAGTGACCTCGCAGAGTTCGCCCACCGAGGTCATGGGACCATAACCCTCGATCACAATCCCGACCGCCTGGGCCACACGACCGGAGACGGCGAGCGGGTCTGTCCGTTCAATCAGTTCAGCGAGATCCACCACGCCCCCGTTTCTGTAATACCTCTCCGAGCCGCAGTAGCTGCGCGTCCAGGGAGGCATCGACCAATCGGTTCGTCGTGGCCACCACACAACTGCCCCGCGAGAGCGAGGCATCGCCTTCAATGTGCAGCACCAATGCCGTCTCTCGATCGCGGCTCAGCTCCGGCCGCGCCGCTTCAAGGACTGACACATCGGAAGGGTGGGTACGGACCGTCACCACGCCTGATTCACGAATTGTCGCCAAGGCGGCTTTCAACTGCGCCCTCATGACATCCTGATGCTCGGCGATCGTGTCCCGTAAGATCCGTGTCGCTAAACTGAAGGCCACGGCGGTGACATCGGACTCCATCGTGCTGCCGAACGACCGCCAAACTTCCTCCAACTGCTGCACGGCATTGGCGAACAGCGTCTGCTCACGCCGCTGCGTGGCATCGTCCCGCACCGCGGCTCGACGTTCGCCTTCGGCAATCCCCCGGTCATAGTCGGACGGGCCGCTGGTCGTGACGAACTGATGGCCGGTCCCGAAATCGATCAGTGACGGATTTTCCAACCGCACGCCGCCCTCACGCACGACCGCCTGTTTCAAGACGGCATTTTCTACTCGCAGGCGATAGAGCTCGAGGAGTCGTTTGACCGTCAGGAGCACCATGTCGCACTCGAAGGGCTTCATCAGAAACTCTGTCGCACCGGCCTTCATCGCTTGAACGGCAAGATCGACCGTGGCATATCCCGTCATCACCACCCCGATCATGCGTGGATCGATCTTGGAGGCCTGCTGGAGCATGGACAGACCATCCTGGTCAGGCAATTTAATGTCGGTGATCATCAACGAAGCCGGTGCGATCTTGAGCGCTGCGAGAGCTTCCCGCGCCGACCCAACCGCACGGACGCGGTACCCATCTGATTCTAATAATACGGTCAGTACCTTCTGGATCGAGAACTCATCGTCGACGATCAAGATGGAGGTGTCACGCTGCCAGGTGGCGCGTGGTGCAGGCTGCGACAGGGTAGATTCCATACTCAGAGGACTCGCCATTTATACCAGCGCCTCCCCAGCGCCTGAAATCACAATGCGGCCTTCTTCTTCCAACTTCCGGCAAACTTTTAGGATATTCTGTTGTGCCCGCTCCACATCCGCCACCTTCGCCGGTCCTCGAGCCTCCATATCATCTTTCAACATTTCTGACGCGCGGCTCGACATGTTCTTCAGGAACTTCTCCTTCACGTCCGGACTGGCCCCACGGAGCGCGACAGGCAGATCTTCCTTGCTGACTTCTTTCATCAGCTCTTGCATCCCGCGATCGTCGAGTTTGATCAAATCGTCGAACACGAACATCAAGGCGCGGATGGCATCGGCCAGGGTCTGGTTCCGCTCGGCAATCTTGGCCATAATGCCGCCCTCGGTCGCTTTATCCACCCGAGTGAGAATATCCGCGATCACCTTGGATCCCCCGACGGTCAAGGATTGGACACCAGAATTGGCAATCAAAAGGTCTTGGAGGGCACCGCTGAGTTCCTCGAGCACATCCGGCTGCACTTCCTCCATCGTGGCCAACCGATGGGCCACATCCGCCCGCAGTTCGGCAGGTAAGCCAGTGAGCACCTGCCCAGCCTGCTCTGGCTCCATATGGGCCATGATGAGGGAAATGGTTTGTGGGTGCTCAATCTTGAGCATTTGCGACACGGCCTTGGCATCCACCCACTTCAATGCATCGAGCCCCGGATAGACGCGGCTATTCATGGATTCAAGCAAACGGGCCGCTTTTTCAGGACCGAGTGCCTTGGTGAGAATGGTTTTGATGTAGTCTTTTCCCTGAAATGAGACTTCGCCGGTCGCGCTGGCTTTCTCAAAATCCCCCATCACGCTCTGCTCTTCTTCCTTCGAGATATTGGCGGTATCGTTCATGAACGTGCCCAATTTTCTGATTTCCTTGGGGTCGAGACTCTTCATCACCAGCGCCGCCGCATCTTCACCGATCGCTCGCAGGAGAATCGCCGCTTTCTTTTCACCGGTTAATTGCGTCGCCATTGCAGCAATTCCTCTTTACTGATCGGTCTTCAACCATTGTTTCACGATGACAGCCGTCGCTTCAGGATTGCTGCGTGCCATATCGATGAGTTGTGAGCGCGGTTTCCCCTCCAAGGCCGCTTCCACCTGACTGACCGAGGCGGGCAATGACGCGGTGGCGCTCTGCTCCAATGCGGTCCCCGTCGATCCCAACATGCCCAACAACGGGCGCACGACCATGAACAGAATCAGGAGAAAGAGCAGCCCGCCGACCCCATACCGAAGATAGGGCAAGAAGGGATTCGTCACATCGGCCGCGGCCTCGACACCCTGAGTGGACGGCTCTTCAGTCGCAATGTCGAACTGGACATTCGTGACCTGGACTTGATCCTGACGTTCCGCGGAATAGCCCATCGCTTTTTTCACGATCTCCTCAATGCGCTTCATGTCTTCTTCAGACCGTGCAACATACTTTTTGGCCTGATCGGCTGCAGGCTTTCCGTCTGCAGAGGCCTTGGCCCCTTCATAGATGCCATCCACGAGCACCGCCACAGAGAGTTGTTTAATGCTGCCGCTGGATTCCACGATACGGGACACAGTCCGGCTGATTTCGTAGTTCACCGTCTCATTTTTGGTCTGATTGCTGGTCGAACTGGTCTGAGGCGGCTCTTGGTCGGTCCCGGGCGGCACATTCGATTGGACGCCAGGGACGCCACCGGATACGCCATTGACGCCATTCGATTTCTCCTGTCCTCGCTGTTCACTCCGCACGACTTGACCGTTCGGATCGTACCGCTCTTCCGTCGTTTCGATTTTGCGGAAGTCGAGGATACCCGAGACGCGCACGACCGCTTTATTCTGTCCGACGATCCGCTCCAACATCGATTGGATACGGGTCTCAATATCCTTCTCCACCGTCCGCTGGTATTCCAATTGCGACCCAGTGAGCCCTGCCGCGTCATCGCTCCCGGCTGCCGACGAGAGGAGCCGTCCATGGCCATCCACCACGGTCACATCTTTCACTTGGAGCCCCTCAACGCTGCTCGCCACAAGGTGGACGATGCCGTTGACTTGAGTCTTGGCAAGAGCCTGTCCGTTCCGCAACGACACCACGATCGACGCGCGTGCACGGTTTTCCTCGGTTCCAAAGAGCCGCCGTTCCGGGGTCGCGAGATGCACGCGGGCCCGTTCGATCTCCGGCATTTGGGCAATGGTTCGAGCCAATTCGCCTTGCAGTGCGCGCCGATAATTGAGTTTTTGCACGAAATCCGACATCCCGATCGACGAACGATCGAAAATTTCAAATCCTACACCGCCCCCATGCGGGAGCCCCTGGGAGGCCAACTGCAACCGCAATTCATGCACTTGCGCGCTAGGAACCAAGATGGTCGTGCCCCCACCGGTCGTCTCGTACGGCACCTTCGTTTCTTTCAGTTTATCCACAATCCCCGATGCATCCTCAGGGTTGAGGTTGGTAAATAACACCTGCATGTCTGGTTGTTGCGTCCAGAGGGTCACGGCAATCAATCCGGCGATCGAGCCGGCGAGCGCGACCAGAATGATCAAGCGTTGATTGATGGAAAACTTTGACAACATAGGACCCTACTCCTCGCTACGCAACAACTGGCTTACATCTGCATCCGTTGAATTTCGTCATAGGCCGACACCAGCTTGTTCCGGATCTGCATCATCAGCTGGAAGGAGATATCCGCCTCCTGTAACGCCACCATCGTCCCATGTACATTCTGAGACTGGCCGGTCATCAATGCATCTGTGGCCTGGCTGGCTTGCAGCTGAATATCGTTGGCCTTACTGATCGCATGCTGCAACGTATCCATAAATCCAGTGGCAGGGGTGCCACCTGAGCCCTGAGACGCCGTGCCCAGTTCTCCAAATGACGGTGTCGGAATCGCAATCGGCTTGATCTGATCCATAACTACCTCCCGATATCCAGAGCCTTATTCATCATGGCACGAGTGGCATTAATCGCCTGCACGTTCGCTTCATACGAACGCGATGCACCGATCATGTTCACCATTTCTTCCATGACATTCACATTCGGCATCTTGACGAACCCTTTCTTATCGGCATCCGGATGGCGCGGATCGTAAATCGCCTGTCCAGGCTTCGAATCCTCCCGCACCCGCAACACCTTGACGCCATCAAGTGCGTGGGCTCCAGGCCCCGTCGACACCTGCCGGAACGTACGCTGAAATGGACTGGTGACTGGCGTGGACTGGAAGACCACATCCCGACGTTTGTAGGGCCCTCCCCCTGGCATGTGGGTAGACTGTGCATTCGCCAGGTTACTGGAGATTACGTTGAGCCGACGACGCTGTGCATCTAATGCGGTGACGGACACCGCCATGCTATCGGTCATTTCCATGGTCGTTCCTCCTGGTTAGAGGCGAGGTGCCGAGTTAGTCTCTGCCTCGTGGCACTCGTCGCATGTCTCGGACTTAAATTATCGCGCGTCCCGTACCGCACCCATCAACTGACGAAAGCGGATGGCCATGATTGCCGCAGCACCGTTGTACTGCATCGCATTGTCGGACATCTTGGCCATTTCAAGCTCCATGTTCACCGAATTCGCATCCAAGGGAAGATCTCCCGCAGGCACCTCACTGAGCGTCCCGACGACCCGCTGAAGCCCCTCCCCATGTGGGCTAAAATGTTTGCCCTGCGTCACAGCTAATGCCACAGGTCCTTGACCACGCTGTGCCGCTTGCAACGAGTCGAGGAAGTTAAAATCGGTGGCGCGATAGCCGGGGGTCTCTTCGTTTGCAATATTCGAGGCAATGACCCGCTGCCTGGCCCCTCGCAAATCCAAGGTACGATGGACCATTTCCATGGTGTGATCGAAGATCTTCATGATCCGCCTCCTCTTCACTCGTTGCAGTCGATGACATCATCGTGAGCCTTGCAATCGTGATGCCATCTTTAACCGGCAGAGTCTGACTGCAACGACAAAGCCTGCCGGATCGTTTCGTCTAATACGCTTCCTGCCGATCGGCAGGAGTTGCCCACCGGGTACGGTCCATTCCCGCCAATACCGATAGGTCAAGCCGAGACTTGGCACGTTGCCCCCCGGTACTCCCGAAGCTTGTTTCGCAAGGTTCGAATACTGATGCCCAGTTCTTTCGCCGCATGGGTCCGATTCTCATGGACCCGCGCCAAGGTTTGAAATATCAGCTCGCGCTCCATTTCCCACAACGATCCGTTGACAGAAGACTGTGGCACCGAGGGCGCTGGCGCGCAGAATACCGGTTGTCCGCCAGCCTCCACCAATAAATGGCTCGGGAGAATCGGCTCGTTTCCGGCTAAGAGCACAGCACGCTCCATGACATTCTCCAACTCACGCACGTTCCCTTTCCATCGCCTATCCTGAAGGATGGCATACGCCGCCGCCGACACCGCCGGTTGCGGAAGGCCATTGCGCACCGCCGAGACGGCCACGAAATGCCTCACCAGTAAAGGAATGTCCGCAGGGCGCTCCCGCAACGGAGGCACTGTAATGGGGAAGACATTCAGCCGATAATACAAATCCTCTCGAAACCGCCCCTGCTCGACTTCGTGATACAACGAACGATTGGTTGTCGCAATCAGACGGATGTTGACGGAAACCGGTTCACGCCCTCCGACTCGATCCACCTCTCGTTCCTGAATCACCCGCAGCAACTTCGCTTGCAAGCCCATATTCATTTCGC
>JANYAJ010000468.1 GCA_025361385.1 Nitrospira sp. | reverse complement strand
AAACTGAGCAGGCGCTGCGTAGGAAATTGCCGGCAGCACATTGGATGACCTTCAATGATTTGCTTGTTCCCTACGGGCAGAACCTCTGCCAACCAGTCTCACCCTTCTGCAGCCAGTGCAAGCTCACTGAATACTGCCATCAGGTCGGAGTAAAGAAGTCGCGTTAAACGTAAGACGTGAAACGTCACAATCCGGACGGGGCATTTTCGTTTCACTTTTCACGTCCGTCAAATGAACAGCGTCGTTTCCGCTCCTGCTGTAAGGGAGATGATTGCCGGCAATCCCATAACCTCGTCGACGTTCTTTGCGACGTCGGCACTATCTACCCCCATGTATTCCAGGCCGGCACTGCAGGCGATCAGACGAAACTTCCCGACCTGTTTGGCGTCCTGAAACATTTCAGATATCTTCGGCACCTTCTTTTCTTTCAACAGCCGCGTCACTTCGTCGGCTGAGGCGGCATACTCAGGGGGAAAGTCCACCTGATCAATCTTTCCCTCGGCCAGTTTCTTGATCGTCCAGAACAAGAGGATCACCATCACGTCTTTTCCCATCGCCGCGGCAGTGAGTCCAAGGGTCGCGACCTGGTGCAGCGTGTCGTAGGTGGCGTGATGGGCGAAGATGACGAACTTGGGTTGGGCCTGCATGGTTGGTAGCTACTCCTTCTTGGCGCGCGTCTTGACGCTTTTCACATAATCGGCAATGGCCGCATCGACTTCGCCCAGGGTCATGGGGCGGTCATGGGTTTCACTTTCGTCCACGAGATACCGATCCTGCTCTTTTTCCTGCCGTAGCACCACAGAATTTTCCGGGGTCACCTCGATCAGCATGAACCACTCGCGGGTCCCCTGCGTGATGACGACTTCCTTGCCCAGGCCCTTTTTCGTAATTTCGATGTGAAGATCGTCGGATGCGACGACGAAAGAGGGAATCGTGAAGAGGCCAGCGCCCAGGAGTGCCACTCCGAGCAAGGGACTGAGGAGCGTTGTGACGGGCGAGCGGGGCGACATCGTAGAGAGATTATAGCCCGTTGCGAAAGGCGCCGTAAACTGTCGATGTCATTCGGCTGCTGGCTTGAGTGGCCCCGGGTCGCATGTTAGGATGCGCGTCCCATGGATGGCATACTCGCAACAATTCAGCAATGGATTCCGGTGGATGTGCTGATCGGTCTGACCGTGGCCTCGGTCATCGGCTTTATCGGCTCGCTGATTGCCATCCCGTTGATTCTGGTCCGCTTGCCGGCCGATTACTTTGACACCCGCATTCCCCGCCATTGGATGAAAGACCATCATCCCCTGCTGCGCCTGTTGGGGTTGGTCGTGAAGAACGTCGTGGGTGTGGTGTTTGTCTTAGTCGGCTTTGCGATGATCTTTTTGCCAGGGCAGGGCCTGCTCACCATGCTGATCGGGGTGTCGCTCATGGATTTCCCCAGAAAGCGCGAGTTGGAGGCCAAAATGGTCGGCCAGCCGACCCTGCTGGGCATCATCAATACGATGCGCCACAAGTTCGATAAACCACCGCTGACATTAGCGCCCGATCCCTAACGCCGTTTCCCAACACGATGCCGAGTATCGAATCCAACCGCAAGACGCTCTATCTGATCGACGGGAGCGCCTATATCTATCGTGCATTCTTCGCCCTCCCGGCGATGAATAATTCCAAGGGCCTCCAGACCAACGCCATCCTCGGCTTCACGACGATGTTGCTGAAGATTATGCGCGAGAAGAAGCCGGATGGCCTCGTCGTGGCATTCGACGAAAAGGGTCCGACCCTGCGTCACGCGGAGTTCACCGCCTACAAGGCGCAGCGGCCGCCGATGCCGGACGGCATGAGCGCCCAGATTCCCTACATCCATCGCGTCGTGGATGCCCTCAATATTCCCGCCGTCCGGCAGTCCGGGCATGAGGCGGACGATTTGATCGGCACGCTTGCACACCAGGCCGAACAGGCCGGCTTCGACGTCGTTATCGTCACCGGCGACAAAGACATGTTCCAGCTCCTGACGCCTCACGTGCGCATCTACGATCCGGTGAAAGACAAATGGCTGGGCGAAGCGGAATGCCGTGAACGCTTCGGCGTCGAACCGGCGCGTGTCGTCGAGATCATGGGGCTCATGGGCGATGCCGCAGATAATATTCCCGGCGTGAAGGGCATCGGTGAAAAGACGGCGATGAAGCTGATCGCTCAGTTCAACACGATCGAAGAACTTCTCCGTCGTGTCGAAGAGGTGACGCCGCCCCGGATCAAGGCGATGTTGATCGATCAAGCCGAGAACGCCCGCCTCAGCCGAAGGCTGGCGACCATCCAGCTGGATAGCCCCATCCCCTTCGAACCCGAGACCTATCATCTGAAACCGCCGCATCAGGACCAGCTCACCGATCTCTTGCGTGAGTTGGGATTCACCTCACTGCTGAAGACGTTTCAGTCCTCGTTCACACAGGCTGAAAAGGAGGTGGTGGAGACGGTGGTCGTGCAGGATGAACCCTCTGCTCAGCGATTTGTGGAGAGCTTGCCGAAGGGCGGCGTCCTCGGCCTGCAATGTCTGCTGACCCCTGGGCCCGTCGTCCAGGCAGATGTGCAGGGCATCGCGCTGTCCAGCGGAGAGAAGACCGCCTTCATTCCGCTCGACGTCCATGCCTATATGCGGCCCATCATTGCTTTGCTGCACGACGCCACGAGAACCAAAGTGGTCCATGACCTGAAAGCGACATTGCTGGTGTTTCACCGTATCGGCGTGACCCTCGCAGGCCCGTACCTGGATACAATGGTCGCGGATTATCTGCTCAATCCCAACCGCCGCGATCACCAGCTTGAGACCATCGCGTTGGAAGTGCTGGACCATCGGCTTGGGACAGGGAAGAAGGAGAAGGCTGCGCCGAAATCGCTGTTCGATGCCGAGGATACGGGGTCACAAGAGGAGGCGACAGAGGCGGCGGCGGTGTTGGCCAAACTGGCCCAGCCTTTGACGGAACGGTTGGCGGAACAGGGGAGCCTCAAGCTTTTTCACGAAATCGAAATGCCGCTGGTGGCTGTCTTGGCGGAGATCGAACGGAACGGGTTCTTGTTGGATGTCGAGGGGTTGCAGAGGCTCAGCAAAGAACTGGAGCATGACCTCGACAAGATGATCGAGACGATTCAGGGATTGGCCGGCGGCGAGTTCAACATCAATTCGCCGAAGCAGCTCGCCGCAGTGCTCTTCGAAAAGTTAGGGCTCAAGCCGATCAGAAAGACCAAGACCGGCTACTCGACCGATGAAGATACGCTTACGCAGCTCGCCGCGCAGCACGAATTGCCCGCGCAGATCGTGAACTATCGGAGCCTCAGTAAGCTCAAGTCCACCTATGTGGATGCGTTACCGGAACTGGTGAATCCTGCGACCAAGCGGCTCCATACCTCGCTCAATCAGACCGTCGCCGCGACCGGTCGGCTCTCCTCTACCGAACCGAATCTGCAGAATATTCCGGTCAAGGGTGAGTACGGATTACGAATCAGAGAAGCCTTCATTGCGCCGCCTGGCCATACCTTGCTCTGCGCCGACTACAGCCAGATC
>JANYAJ010000458.1 GCA_025361385.1 Nitrospira sp. | reverse complement strand
CTGCAGACGACCGGGTATACCGGTTTCGGCGGGCTCTATCAGGATGAGCGAACCATCAATAAGCCTGGTGAACTCTGGGATCAGTTGCTTCAATTGCCGACAGATGAGCAGCGGCCGGCTCCGGTGTTGATCGGAGAGTTGGCCTTTCACGGATTGAAGGATGCCGGGAAGGACCTGCATCGTCTAGTCACGGTCCTGTCGGTGAAGGAACGAACGGTGCCCGCGGTGCTGGAGGCGCTTAGGGCAGGTCGTGCGTACGCAGTGGGTGAGGGAGATCACCATGTCCAGCTTCGGTTGGATGAGTTTCGAGTCCTGTGTCAGGGCGGAACCAGATCGGCATCGATGGGTGATCGGCTGGATCCAGTCGGCGCTCGCGATCTTATAGTCCGCCTCTCGATTTCTGCGGCCGATCACGGGCGCCATCCTGTGAAGGTGCGGCTGATTCGTTCCGGGCAAGTCGTGGCGCAATTGGCCGGTGAGACGCCTTTTCTCGTCGATTGGCCTGATAGCACCATGCCGACAACAGAGCGGATGACCTATCGCGTAGAGATCACCGGTAGCGGAGAGCTGTTGAGTAACCCGATTTTTGTGGGACCGAGTCATGATCTGAAGGCTGTCAGCTCTCAGCCGTCAGCGTTCAGCTCAGACATGAGTTCATCTTCGAAGCTGAAACCTGAAGGCTGATGGCTGACAGCTCACCCATGCGCGTCACCATTCATCAACCGCAGTTCCTGCCCTGGCTGGGGTATCTGGACAAGATCGATCAGGCAGACCTGTTTATCGCCTTAGATACGGTGCAGTTCAAAAAGAATGAATGGCAGAATCGCAATAGAATTAGAACGGCGGACGGTTGCCAATGGATCACGGTGCCGGTGATCCATCGCTTCGGCCAGCTGGTGAAAGATGTGCGGATCAATCAGACGGTGAACTGGCGGAGTCAGCATCTGCGTGCCATTGAGATCCATTATGCGAAGGCGCCGTTTCGTGACCGCTATCTACCGGAGTTGCGCAGTATCTATGAGGCCCCATGGGAACGGTTGCATGACTTGAATCTCGCGGTCATTCGCTGGTTGCTGGGGGCCTTTGGGATTACGACGCCCGTTCGGTGTTCGTCGGAGTGGGAGGCGCGCGAAGAGCCTACCGATCGATTGATCGATCTGTGCCGCGCCGTTGGCGCATCGGTCTATCTGTCGGGTCCCGGCGGGGATGCGTATCTGGACGTGCCTCGGTTTGAATCGTCCGGGGTGACGTTAGAGATGCAACGGTTTCCACATCCGATCTATCCGCAAGTCTATGAACCATTTATGCCTGCGATGTCGGCGATCGATCTGTTGTGTTGTTGTGGGCCGGAGGCGCTGACGCGATTGCGCGAAGCGCGGGCTGGGCAGAACGTCGGTGCCGTGACAGAGCAGTAAGAGTCGGCAGGAAAATTGTTAGGCACGATGTACAGCGAACAATGGAATGGCTGCGAGTTCTGAGATCGATATAGTCATGCAGGATGCTCAAACAGGCTGTCCAGCAAGGCCGCAGCCGGCGAAAGCACCGGAGGCGTAGCCTCAGGGCTACGTTGAGGATGCTTTCGAGGCGAGAACGAAGCTGGCGGTCTGTTTCAGCATCCTGGTAATCGAGGAGGATGGGATGGCAACTGAGCGTAGAGTACCGATGCGGATTCTGGCCATTGGCGCGCATCCGGACGATATCGAGGCGGGGTGCGGGGGGACATTGCTCAAGTATGCGCAAAAGGGACATCGCATCTTTCTCCTGGTGATGACCGCCGGCGATAAGGGTGGATCAAGCGGTATACGCAAACGCGAGCAGGCACGAGCGGCAAAACAATTGGGCGTCGAAAAGATTTTCTGGGGCGGATACAAGGACACGGCGGTGCCGATGGGGCTGGATGTGATTCAGAAGATTGAGCAGGTGGTGGAGGACGTGCAGCCGCATTTCATTTTCTCGCATTATCACGACGATACCCATCAGGACCATCGGCATTTGGCGATGAGTACGATCACCGCGACTCGCTACACCAAGAACGTGCTGTTCTACGAAGGGCCGACCACCCAGAATTTCTCACCGACCGTTTTTGTCGATATCGACCAGGTGGTCGAGGAGAAGGTGAAATCGATCGAGGCCCATGCCTCGCAGGTGAAAAAGACCAACATCGAAGGCCTGAGTATCGTGGATGTGATTCGGGCCGGGGCGCATTTTCGTGGCATCCAGGGCCGGGTGAAAAACGCAGAAGGCTTTGTTCCGCTGCGATTGTTTATTAATATCGGCGGATGACCACTGTGGCGACTATCATTCCCCATTCACGGCCTGCTATCGACGAAGAGGACTTGCGCGCGACGGCTGAGGTGCTGCGTTCAGGGCAGATTGCCCAAGGGCCTTGGGTCGAGCGATTCGAACGCGAGATGGCATCGTTCGTGGGGGTGCGGGGTGCGGTGGCGGTCAGTTCAGGGACTGCAGCGCTGGAGTTGGCGTTGCGGGCGCTCGATGTCGGAGCCGGCGACGAAGTCATCATGCCGAGTTACGTCTGCCAGGCGCCATGGCTTGCGACGCAACGGGTTGGGGCAGAGGCTAGGCTTGTCGATATCGACCTGAATACATTCAACATCGATCCACTCGCCGCCTGCCAGGCCGTGACGAAGAAGACTCGCGCGATCATCGTTCCGCATCTGTTCGGTCTGCCGGCCGATTTGACGGCACTTGAGCAGATCGGAATTCCGTTGATTGAAGATTGTGCGCAGACGCTGGGAGGCATGGAACAGGGTCGGCCTATCGGGACGGTCGGACGGCTGACGGTCTGCTCCTTCTACGCGACGAAGTTGCTGTGCGCCGGAGAAGGTGGGATGGTGCTGTCGAATGTGAAGGGGGATTTCGAACGAGTCCGGTCGCTGCGCGAATATGACGGCGCATCGACATTGAGCCCCTCCTCTTTTAATTTGAAACTGACCGACATGCAAGCGGCGCTTGGGCTGTCCCAGCTGGGACGGTTCTCGGCCTTTCATGAACGGCGTCA
>JANYAJ010000433.1 GCA_025361385.1 Nitrospira sp. | reverse complement strand
GGCCACGATGGTCCTGATGTATTCGGCCCGGACCGGCACCGTAATCTCGAGCAGCTTCTCCACGGCCCGCACGTAGGCATAGTTGTTGGACATGGCACAGACATAGTCGAGCCGGTCCGTGTGCGGGATGATCTGCATGTAGGTCAATCCCTCTGACAATTTCTCGACGCCTCGATGCAGGTAGCCGAGGTCCGGTGTGGCTTTCACAATCCGTTCGCCGTCCAATTCGAGGACCACACGCAAGACGCCGTGGGTGCTCGGATGCTGTGGCCCCATGTTCAGCAACAGTTCTTCTTTCCGTCGGGAACCGGGCAAGCCTGGTTCAGCACGAAAGGCGTTCTTCTGCTCTTCGGGGATCTCACTCTCCGTGACGTCGAGCGGGGGCTCGTCCAGTCTCGGAATGAAGTCGAATTCGCTGCGCCAGCCACGGCCTTCGGTCGGGAAGTCTTTTCTCAACGGGTATCCCTCGGCATAATCTTCCGGCATCAAGATGCGCCGGAGATCGGGATGGCCGGAAAAACGAATGCCCATCATGTCGAACACTTCGCGTTCCAGGAATTCCGCTCCCTTCCAGATGCCGGTGACCGACGCAATCGTCGGGTCGTCTTCCGTGAGGCGGGCTTTGAGGCGGAGGCGTTGGCGAAGCGGGAGCGAATGCAAGTGGTAGACGACTTCGAACCGCAGCTGGTCTTCGGGATAGTCGACCGAGCAGATATCCGTGAGCTGGTCGAACGTTGCTTCCGGCGCATCGTACAAATAGCGTGCAATGTCCAGCAGGCGCGCAGCGGCCACCGAGACGGCAGTTTCAGCACGTGCCGTATCGACGTAGGTCGCGAGGATCGCGTCAGGGAATTTCGCCTTCAGGCTATCGAGTAGAGCTTGCATAGTTCTGTCGTCAAACGTCGACCGTCATGTATCAATCGCCTCGGATCCGTTCATGCTCTTCCGGTTGGCGCATGACCCTTGGCGGGTGGCGTCTATTTTACGAACACCTTTTCCCGTTGAATCTTTTCTTGGAGCTTCAATAACCCATCGATCAACGCTTCAGGACGGGGCGGACAACCAGGCACGTACACATCGACCGGAATAATCTGATCGACGCCCTGAACCACGGCGTAACTATTGTAGTGGTTGCCGGACGTGGCGCAGGAGCCCATCGAGATGACGTACCGTGGCTCCGGCATTTGATCGTAGATGCGGCGGATCACCGGCGCCATCTTGCGCGATACCGTGCCGGCGATGATCATGAGATCGGACTGTCGCGGGGAGGCCCGAAAAACCCCGGCGCCGAATCGATCCAGGTCGTAACGCGACGACACGCTCGCAATCATTTCGATGGCGCAGCAGGCAAGGCCGAAGGTCATCGGCCAGAGGGCCGACTTCCGGGACCAATTCACGACCGCATCCAGATTGGTCGTCAGAATATTCGCTTCGAATTGCCGTTCTAAAAAGCTCATTGGTTCGTCGTTTCCTCTCTCTCCCCACGCATCGATTGGGACGGGTGGCCTGGTCGGCTCCCATTGCGCGCATCGAGCGAGCACATTCCGATCGTGCGCGCTCGGCGAGCACAGGAGTCGACCAGGCTTCCCGTCCATCCTAGTCCCATTCGAGCGCCCCCTTCTTCCAGGCGTACCAGAATCCGACAAGCAGAATGCTCAGAAATACGAGCATTTCGATCAGTCCCAGCAGGCCGAGCGACTGATACCGGACGGCCCAGGGGATCATGAAAATGATTTCGATATCGAAAATGACGAACAGCATCGCAATGATGTAGTAGCGCATCGGAAACTGGATGCGCGCGTCGGAAAACAGGGGGCTTCCGCTCTCATAGGGGGTCAGCTTAGCTCGATAGGGACGACTCGGTCGGACAAGCCAGCCGGCGCCAAGCTGGATAGCGGCAAAGACAATGGCAATGCCGATAAACAAGAGAATCGGTATGTAGTTCTCTGGAATGGCGGTGTTACCCATCTTCGTTACGCCTGTAGGCTAGGGGTGAGGGGCGTGCGGCTAGAGGGAAGACTCCGACCCATCGCCTCGTGCTTCTCGCTTCGTGCTTGGTTCGTCGTTAGTGCCGAGCCAAAGAAGGGTTTGAATTTCAGCCCGTCGAGGTCCGGTCGTTCAACCCCGCGATGTTGCATCAGGATCTTGAAGGCCCGTCCCATGCCGTCCGGCTTCAGGAGATGGATCGCAGCGCCGAACTCCGGACTCTCCGGGTCGAGTTGGCCGATCATCTCTTCCACCCCGAGCCCCATGAGAAAACTCATCTGGTTTGTAAAGCCTGTCACCGCCAAGCCGGCGGCGTCTCCGACGGTCGCCAGACTGGTGAAGTCCACATGGGCGGTCATATCCTGTTGTCCGATACGCACATAGGGTACATCGCCGGTCAGCTGTTGGTAGTAGCAGAGGAATGTGCCGTCCTTCCGCTCTGGTCCGTACAAATCTCCTGCCGTATGACCATAGTCGATCGTCATCACGAATCCACGATCGATCCGTTGCGCGACTTGTGCCATCCAGTCCAGTGCCTGGAGGTTGACCTCGGTTCGGTACCCGTCCGGCCAACTCAGTTCGAGCTTCTGGATATATTGATCGAGCGCGGGATTCGACAGGGGTTTGAGACATTCCTCAAAGCGCCCATCCCGATAGTCGACGAAGAGTTCTTGCACCTGACCGGCGACCACTTGAATGCGGTGAACCGGGAAGGCATCCACGAGTTCATTGCTGAAGAAGAGGCCGGTCATGCCCTGAAGGGCGAGGGCGTCCAATCCTTCGATCCAGGTGACCAGTCCCGGCTCGCGTAGCCAAGGGGCCAGGTTCTGTCGTTGGAGTGCCTGCATCGCGGGGCTCCGTTCGATCAGCACGTAGCGAACGCGCGCGGCGAAGTCGTCCTGCTGGGCATGGATTGCCGTCAGACAGTCCCGGGCGAGCAAGCCTTTTCCCGCGCCCATTTCAACGATCGTGAAGGGAGTGGGGTGAGCCAATAATTTGTCCATTTGCCGGGCCTGCGCCGCAATGGCGCGGCCAAGAATCGGATGCACATCGGAGCTGGTGTAGAAATCGCCGGACCAACCGATGCGTTCATGGTCCGCACCGTCCGGTTGGCGCATGTAATAGCCGTAGTGAGGATGGTAGAGGGCCAGTTCCATGAAGCGGACGAAGGGAATGGGTCCGTTCCGAATGATCTCGGACGAAATGGCAGCGATGAGTTCAGGATGTCCCAATGACACAGACCACTCCTCCGGCTCTGTGAAGACAGCTCGAACCAACCCGAGAAAACGGGCAGACTATGCCTGCACCTCAGGGAGGGGAAAAGAGGCGTAGATTAACTTTCCGGTCGCCGCTAAGTCAAGGCAAGATCAGGGGGAATCTCTGGCAGATAGCGCGTTTCCGGCCATGTCAAGCCGGTCTCTTTGGCTAGATGAAAGATGCGGAGGATAAGTAGGCGGGAGGGGATCAATCTAGGCTTGCTGTCCGCCTATATTCCGTGGCACTTCTTGTATTTTTTCCCGCTGCCGCAGTGGCAGGGGTCATTGCGGCCGACTTTGTCGTCGCTTCGTTGAACCGTCTGAGGCGCGACCGGTTCTTCTCCGCGATTGAGGGTGAAGGTGGGCTGGGGGCGTGAGATGACGGGTGGC
>JANYAJ010000423.1 GCA_025361385.1 Nitrospira sp. | reverse complement strand
CAGCTCCTGGGACAGCAGGGCGACTCGAAGCCGATGATGGCCACGCAGTCTGCGGGCATAGTGGGGATCGATGCCTTGGCCGTGAGTTTCGATGCATTAGCGGAGCGGCTGAAGCGCGCGTCACGGGAACGGGGACAGTATGTATCCGAACTCGAACGAGCGAACCAGGAACTGGCGATCTCCGAAACGCACTATCGGATGTTGTGGGACCATTCGACGGATACCAACTTGCTCGTCAACGAGGAGGGAGTCATTCAGGATGTCAATCGTCGAGGCGAGATGAAACTGTGGACCGCTGCCAATCGTCTGATCGGCACGAAGGTAGAGGACCTGTTTCGCAAGGAGGACCGTGCCCGATTGTGCCGATTGTTGGACGCGGTCATTGTCAGCAGGAAAGAAGAGTCTGCCGGCGAGATGCGGATGCCCTCACCGGCTACAGGTATGCTCATCATGGAAGTCGACCTCGTACCGGTCGAGAATGCCGGATCGCAGGTCTCCGTGATGGTACAGCTGAGCGACCTCACCGAAAAGAAGCGTCTCGAAGAGCAATTGATCCGCTCGGAGCGCCTGGCCTCGCTCAGTCAGTTTGCCTCGATGTTCGCCCATGATATCCGCAATCCGTTGGTGGGGATCAAGAAGACGTTGGAGTTGCTTGGACAGGACGAAGGATCGCAGCCGGATGCCCAGCGACAATGGTGGGACGACATGCGCTTCACGATCGACCTGTTGCTGGGCATGATCAACGACATGTTGGATGTGTACCAAGAAAGCTACTCCGGGCTGCCACTCCTGACGTCGACGGTGTCGATCAACGCTCTGGTTGCCGACGTGGTGCAGCTGTTCCGAACCGAAGCTACCGCGAAGCAAATGGCTTTTCATCTCGAGCTGCCGGAGCGTGATGTCGCGATTACAGCCGATGGTCGTCGCCTGCTGCGGGTGCTCATCAATCTCGTCCACAACGGACTGAAGTTTTCTCCACAAGGAGGAACGATTACGGTGACGGTTGGAGTGGAGGCACGAGCATGTACGGGCCGCGAATCGCGTGGCACGTCGTCTTCCCAGGCCACCATTCAGGTTGCGGACGAAGGCCCCGGCATCGCGACTGAGGATCTTCCCCATGTATTCGAGATGTTTTTTAAGAAGAAAGACCCCGGAGACATTCGGATTGGACGTGGGCTGGGGTTACACTTCTGCCGCCTCGTGGTGGAGGCTCATGGGGGGAGGATTCTAGCGGAGAATCGCTCGTCTGGCGGCGCGGTCTTTTCCGTCGAACTGCCGCTGAGCCAGGAGGCCTATGCCGACCACATTGCTGATTGCCGAGGATCAACGGCTCTTTAGACAAAGCCTTCGGCTGCTGCTCGACCGCGAACCGGACCTGCGAGTGGTTGGAGAAGCGACCGATGGGCGTGAGGCGTTCGATCTGGCGATGACAACCAAGCCCGATATGATCCTGATGGACGTGGATATGCCAAGGCTCGACGGAGTGACGGCCACGCGACTGATCAGGGGCTGTCTCCCCGACGTGAAGGTCTTGATGTTGTCGGTCCACGATGAAGATGCGAGAATCGTGGCGGCGGTTCAAGCCGGCGCCTGCGGCTATATTCTGAAGGATGCCGACCATGCCGAGTTTCTTCGCATCATTCGAGCCACCTATCGGGGTGAACGAGTGCATTCCCCTTTTATGCCGGACGCCTTTGCCCGGAAGGTGGTTTCCGCTCTGCAAGAGGCGGGGAGCGGGACTGCCGACGGCCTCACACTGCTGACTGAGCGGGAGCGGGAGATTCTGGCTTGTGCCGCGTCCGGGCGCGGCAATAAAGACATCGCCGATCAGTTGTGCGTTTCTGCCGAAACCGTGAAAACTCACCTCCACCACATCTATCGCAAACTCGGCGTCGCAGGCCGGGTCGAAGCGATCCTGACCTATCTCAATAGCAAGTAACGCACACGTGTCTTCCGCTCCCTCACCTGAACGGTGTACGCGAAAACCATCCTTCGGGTAATAGTCGCCTGCGAACGTATTGTATACGATTGCATGCATCATCCAGGTGCAGACATGCACTTCAGCCGGGATGAGCGATCCACTCGTTGATCTGAGGAGGTCATAGCTATGAGGGCCTGGTGTCATGAGAGAGGCGTTTCTGGTCAGGTTGGTTCAACCGATTCCGAAGACTCTGGAGAAGGGGCGCACGGCCACGCGAAGGAGCAGCAGGGCGTGGAGAAAGGGAGGCAGTTATGAAGCGGAAAATGCTGATTGCGGTGACGGTTGCTCTGGCGCTGTGCCTGTGGACCGGTGGGTCTGCTCTGGCCGCCGGAACCTGGGCTGATGAAATCGTGACCGCCACCACGTTCTATAAGGCGAATTACCCCGACGGCAATTGGAGTCCCTACTTTGAAGAGCTCACCAAAGTGAAGGGTGGAATAACCCGAGGGGACGAGCAGATCGTGAAGGTCGAGATGGATCAGTTCCTAAAGATGCTGCAGGGACGCGCACATGGCATCAATGACGTTGCAGCGGACGAGTTGTATAACTTTGCACTCGCCGTTAGGCCGAGCGAACCGTCGACTTCTGCGATGTCATCCGACCTGGAGATCGGGGACGAGAAACCGATGAGTGTGCCGGACCACAGTATCAATACACCGTATGAGGGCGGTCGTCCCTGCCAGCTCGAAGGCTGCGATTACTGGCAGGACAACGTCTTCGACCCAGGCGCTTCCTGAGGGAGAAGATATGACTGGCCCTCAGATGCCTGAACAGGAAACTGGGGAATGAGGCAGACCGGCTCTGAGGTCATCCGAGTGAGTGAAGTAAAGGAGGCTCCCATGAAAGCCATGCTTTTGATAATTGTTGCGGTGTCCTGTGCGCTGGCCCTGTTCGTCGTGGGGGGCGCATTGGCTCAAACGATCTGGGTCGATGAACTTGCCAACTCGGTGAATTTCTATAAAACCAATTATCCCAACTCCAATTGGGATCCGTATATCAGCGAACTGACTCTTGTGCGGGAAGCGCTGATACGGGGGGATCAAAGAGTAGTCCGGACGGAAATGGGAAAGTGGTTCAAGATGCTTCGAAACCGGGACTACGGGATTCACGACGTGGCGGCCGATGAGCTCTTCAACTTCGGACTGATGGTGACACCCATCCAGGAATTCAATATTTCCGTCCCGGCTCTCGCGGGAGGTGGGCTCTAAGTACTACGGTACGCAAAAGTCCCGGGCGAGCGGTGGCTGGCTGTCGTTGAGAAATGGAGAAGGCCGACGCGGCTCGCCCGAGGCCTTCGTATTTCAGGAGAGGAGGTGGCGTGATGAGAATCAGTCGTCACATAATAGTGCTAGCGTCCATCATGATGGTCGTGCCGGTTTCCTCTGCCGCCGTCGCGCAAGCCGATGAGGTGATGATGGGGGTTCATTATGGCTTCAGCGGGGTCATCTCGAAGATCGAGTCCGGCATGCTGTTCGTCAAAACGCCGGATAATCTACAGATGCGCACGATCAGCCCTAACAAAGCCGATCGAGTGGGGTTGCATGAGGCCAAGCCGGGAGATACCGTCCTCATGATGGTGGACTCGGGAAACGTCTTGCTGGATGTTACCAAGGCAGGACAGGCGTTCGCCGATCATCGCATGATTGTCGGGACGCTCCACTACGCCGATCCCTATTGGAACGAGATTCAGATTTCGACGCCAGAGGGATTCGAACGCTTCGACGTGGATGCGCTTGCGGGCAGTAAGCTCTCCGTGATTCAGGATGGGGCTCCCGTTACGGTCGAGCTCGACGCCGACAACGTCATGATCGACATCCATCGGTCCCGGTGAGAGAGGCAACCTGTCGCGTCTTGACTTCACGCCCGAGCGAACATACCATTTCTGTATGCGGTCCCTTATTCCAGCAGTACGGATCAGGGACCGCGGCGCACGAGTGTTTCCACCATGCGTACGCAGCAGGGTCGACACTATGACTAGTCGCCTGCGGTGGGTGATCGCACCAGTTCTGGTCTTTGCCATAGCCGGTTGGGCAGGCAGCGAACGGGCCTGTGCAAAGGATCATCAGCCGGAATCGGGCGCTCCCCTTCACACCATCCTTGAACTCGAGACGACCGCTCGCCTCCTCGCGATCCTGCTGGATTCCGGTCGAAACGTGATCAACGAGAACCAAGACGTATCCGATGATCGTGGGAAATCAGAACAACGTGTGATCCCTGAGGTGTTTGAACGGCAATTACTGGATATCTTTCATAGCCGATCAGGTATCGATCTGCGAGACCTTGAGGCGGCGAAAATTCCAGCTGGAGCGAAGAAGCTCCTCAAAGAATTAGTCGTGGTCAGCAAGCAGGTGGTTGCGGAGGCCCGACTCGAAGGTAATGGATCCGGTAGCGGACTCAAGTTTATTCCGGCGATTTTTGGCGCGCGAGTGGCCACCCGATTTACTGAACAGACACACGTGCGGCTGAAGCAAACGGCGCTGGCGCCTCGCAATCCCCTCAACGCGCCGGATCCTGTTGAACGAACGGCGTTGGAGGCGTTTGCCGATCCTTCGTATCCTCGTGAGAAAGTGATCAGCGAAATCACGGCAAAGAGCGGGTCGTTGCGCCTGATGTTCCCGCTCTATACGACCAGGAAATGCCTGGATTGTCACGGCGACCCCCAAGGGGAACTGGACCGGACCGGCTATCCCCGGGAGGGACTCAGTCTCGGGCAAAATGCCGGTGCGATTAGTGTGGTGATCCCGATTCGACCATGAGACGAATAGCATGCGTTCTGTGGATCATGATCGTCGCCGGCTCCAGTAGC
>JANYAJ010000406.1 GCA_025361385.1 Nitrospira sp. | reverse complement strand
TGGACGAGGAGCATGGCCGCATACCAGGGAGCAGCCAAGAGAACAAACACCAGCATGCCTGCCAGGGGAAATCCTTTGTGCCAATAGTCCTGCCACCGGCGCGTCCAGGTGAGGTAGAGCGCCGTAGTGATGAGGGGGACGGCGAACCCGACCGGTCCCTTCGTCAATGTCGCGAGCGCCATTCCGATATAGAAGACCCAGATCCATTGGCGCATGCGGCCTTCCCCATGCAGTCCCAGCCAGAAACCGTATAGTGATGCCGTCGTGAAGAAAATCAAGACACTATCGGTCAGGGCCATCCGCCCGAGTCCAAGGATTTCCAGGTTCAGCAGGAGCATTAAGGCGCCGAAGAGTGCGACGGTCCGGTCGCGCTGGTGCAAGAGAAAGAGATAGGTCATGAGGATCAAGCTCACGCCGAAGAGGGCCGAGGGGAACCGTGCGGCGAACTCACTGACGCCGAACAGGCGATAGGACCGATCCATCAACCAATAGAGAAAGACCGGTTTTGCGACACGCAGCTCACCGTTGAAGGTCGGTGTCAGGCGATCCCCCGATTCGAACATTTCCCGTCCGGCTTCGGCGTTTCGTCCTTCGTCACGGTCGGTCAGCCCCATGTCGCCGAGTCCCAGGAAAAACAGCAGTCCCGATAGTGCCAGGAGCGCGAGGAGGAGGAGGGCATGGTGCGAGCGGTCAGTTGTGGTCATAGGGATTAGCCTGATGTCGTGACGGAATCAGCCGAGCTTGCCAACGTGCTGGCGATCATGATTGTGGAGGGGATGGGCTGGCGAGCTGTTTCGCCTGGTTGGCCCGGGAGATGAGCACCAGGTTGCGAATATAGACGAAGGTGCCGATGCCTTGCCCCGAAATAAAGACCGGGTCTTTCCGGTAGATGGCATAGGCGAGGGTGATGAGTCCGCCGATCAGGCTCATGTACCAGAACGCGATCGGGACCTGACTTTCCGCCGTCCGCTCAGAAGCAATCCATTGGATCACCCAGCGGCCGAAAAACAATCCTTGGCCGAGAAAGCCGATAGCGAGCCAGATGTGTTCGATGCTCATCAATAGGCCAGGGGTAAGGGGCTAGGGGCGAGAGGGTGTACGTCTCGCCTGGATGAGTTTGCCGATTCTTTTTCCCAGAATGGCATAGTCTGTTTCGAGTGTTTCATAGATGGTTTTCTTGAGGTGGCCTGACTCATGCGCAATCTGAAGTTGTGTGCGTAATTCAGCGACTGAACCTTTGGCAATGAAAAAATATCTGATTGATTCCTTATCGGTGCCGCGCTCGTCTCCTTCGGCGAGATTGCTCGCAACACTCACCGCGCTACGTCGTATTTGGTCTTTTAGGCCAAAATCAACATCCTTCATTTCACTGTCGGATATACGGTAAGTCAGAACTGCAAGATCCTTTGCCTGTTGCCAGACAGCAAGATCTTTAAAGCCTTTGTTCCCCACCCCTAGCCTCGAGCCCCTGGCCCCTCGCCCTTCCTGAAGCCATACCGCAGCACTCGATTCTGCATCCACCGTACGGCGATCAAATCATAGAGAGACTTAAATAGTCGATTGCCCATGCCGTACTTGGAGACGCCGTGAATGCGAGCGTAATGCCGCACCGGCACTTCGGTGACGGTGAATCCATGCATCAGTGCGAGCGCGGGGAAAAATCGGTGCATGCCATCGAAAAGCCGGATACGTTCCAGTACAGGTCGTCGGAATACTTTGAGCGGGCATCCCGTATCGTGCACACCGTCGTGTGTGAACATGTTCCGCACCCGGTTGGCGATGCGAGACGACATTTTCTTCACAAAGCCATCCTGCCGCTGTTGCCTCCATCCACATACGAGATCGTAGGTGGCGGTCAGGGGCAAGAGTTTAAGGATATCCTCGCTGTCCTGTTGCAGGTCGCCGTCGATTTCGATGATGAGGTCGCCGGAAGACTGCTTGAAGCCGGCATCGAGTGCGCAGGTCTTGCCGTAATTCCGGTCGAGATGGAGGACCTGTACCTGCCGATGTTGTGCCGCCAGGCGATCCAGTTCCTCACCGCTGCCGTCGCTACTGCCGTCGTCCACGAAGAGAATCTCGTACGGGCGCGATCGTGAGGCCTCGTGCGAGTCCATGACCTTGATGAGGCCGGTCAGGAGGGGGACCAGGTTCTCTCGTTCATCTTTGATGGGGATGATGACGGAGGCCCAAGGGCTGGACGAGGATGTCATGATGCGTGGAGACTCCAGCAACGGCCTATAATGGGTGTGTTCACGCGCGCATTCTAACGGATGGTCGTGAGACCGTCAAACGATGGGGAAGTGAGTGGTGATACGTGAAGTGACAATGAGGGGTTCGGTCTTTTCGCATCACTCGCCACTCATCACCCATCATTTCTTCATGTCCGCCGTGATGGTGAAGCGCATGGTGCCCATCAGGCTCATCTCGTTGATCTGTTCTCCCACGTGAATATCAACTTTGTATCGGCCTGGTTTCCATGCCTCCTGTGGAGGGGAGAGCGTGAGGTAGCCGCTTTCGTCCTCTAGCGCAATGTGCATGGCATCCTGTCCGATCATCACGGCGGGGTCGAGGCCGGTGAC
>JANYAJ010000374.1 GCA_025361385.1 Nitrospira sp. | reverse complement strand
CTTCTTTCCATCCCTCTTTCTTCATGCCGGTCACATCGCGCTCGCCTTTTGGTGAACCATGGCAACCCAGGCAGGTCGGCCCGGCATATTCCGGGTCCATCATGCGAAGCACCGGCTTGCCATCGACCATCGTATTCCGGACATAGGATTGTCCCTTGGGGTGGCGCGGATCGTTGAACATCCGCAAGACTTCCGATTCAAAGTCATCCGGCTTATTATTGGCATTCCGGTAGTCGATCCCCGTGAGCTTCATACGGACACCAGACTTTTTGTAGAACTGCTCTCCGACTCTCCTGGCAAACACGGCGGGGATGAATCCTTTGAAGGAGATACCTGGCTTGTTGATGATTGGCTGGACTTCGTCCACCACTTCCTTCTCCGCTTGGATTAAGGCGAGATAGAGATTCGCTTGCGGCACAACGTTGGGAATCCGCAGATCGAGTTTCGTCGACTTCTTAAACCGCTCCACGACCTGGCTGGACATGTAATCGCCGGTAAACCCCTTATCGGCCTTGGCCGGGTCATTAATATTTTTCATCTGCTCCGACAAGACGCCACGGCCGATCTTGACCAACTCGATCAAGTGCTCTGCCACTTCTGCCTCATTTCCGGCCATGACCGGACTCGCATAGAGAGCCAGGGCTGCCACAGCCACCCCGCTTAGCATTCTCCAACTCAGACGTGTCTGTTTCATGCCCATCCCCTCCTTGATCCCTCGAAATACGATTCCATCTCATCACTCGCCATCCTGCCCCCTTGATGCCGAGCAGCCATCAGTTCTCACCCGCATATTTCCACTGAAACATCGCTGTTACACTCTTCATCACGCGGCGATATTGCAAAGGTTGTGCTCGACGGAATACTTATGCAGTCACCACTACAGATGCCTTTGAATTATCACGCTGTTTCAAGTGCTTACTATTCACTCTTGCACAGACATCCTTCCTGTCACTCCAGCACCGAACTGTTCACCTTGTGACAAAATGATGTCGTCCTGGCAAAAAATGACCATCTCCCATCACAAGCACAGACTTCGGCATCACCATCTGCTCTATTGAGATGTCCCATCCCCATCGTTTGAGAGTCTGCATCACTCTGCTCAGGCCTCTCGCCTATCGGAAAAAGTGTAGCAGACAATATCGATTTAGCATTTCATTCTCTGAATTCCGACCATGCCATCATCAGATCCTATGCGCAGATCTCAAAACCTTGAGGCCTCACTCTCCGTATGGTCCCCTATGAGCTGGATGCTCGAACGCTCACGATCAGAAGGACATATACGACGACGTGGCCTTGGTCCCTGAGGCCAACGGCACGGGGAACCAATGAACAGAGGGCACCCCCACCATCCTGAGTGGTCTAGGTCACGAGAAGCAGAAACTCGAGAAGGATGAAACAAGGATAGTAGACCAGGAAGATGGGGCCGTTGGCCCCACGGTCATAGATGGGTACATCGTATTGAGGAAGAAGGGCGACGGCCAGAAAATGAATCCAGGAGTCACAGGTAGGGGCAAGGCAGATGTGCTGCTAGCGGAGGACGATCCTCCGACTCAACCATCCGAATGCTAATCCACCATGCATACTGGCGAGGCGAACAATAGGAATGCGTCGCTACGGTACGGCTAACGCAGTATAGACCAGCTCCATATTCAGGTGTTGTTGAAGGTGATCTGCCCAACGATCCAGCTCAGCACCAAGTTGTGTCGTAACCAGTTCAGACTCATGGGGTGAAATAGGCGGGAGCCCCTTCCTACTCCGCGCACGGTTCAACCAGCTACGACGGAAGCCGGCTTGATCGAATAGGCCATGAATACTGGTGCCCCAGACAAAGCCGTTTTCACTGGATGCGCCTTCGTCACCCGCCACCTGGCCTGCCCAGGATTCAGGGGCCTCGATATGAAAGCACGCCCGCACCGCTCCCCGGCTGGTACGGCCCATGTGGATTTCGTAACCACGAACCGGCACCTGCTGTTCCACCCCATGGAGCAAAGAGGTAGCGTGGACTTGTCGGCAGATCTTTGGCGCATCGAGCTCCGTCTTGACATCGAGAAACGCAAACCCCGTTGCGGTTCCTCCTCCCTCCAATCCCTTAGGGTCTGAGATCTCCTGTCCAAGCATCTGATACCCACCGCATATTCCCACCAACTCGCCCCCTCTGTTTACATGAGAAGTTAATGCAATCGAAAATCCTGCTTTAACAAGATAGTCGAGATCTGCAAGTGTATTTTTGCTTCCAGGAAGCATCACCACGTCCGCTCCTTGCAGATCTTCCGGCGACGCGGCAAACCGAAGTACCACATCCTTCTCGGCGGCCAATGCATTGAAGTCCGTGAAGTTGCTCATGCGGGGAAGCAGAACCACCGCAACATTGGTAAGATCCGACTTAAACTGAACCACCCGAGATCGGGCGAAATCGAGACTATCCTCTTGATCCAACCGAAGATCGCGCAGATAGGGAATGACGCCCAACACCGGCAGGCCCGTACGGGCCTCAAGCATACGGACGCCATCTTCAAAGAGACGCCGATCGCCGCGGAACTTATTCACAATCACGCCGCATACGCGCGCACGTTCGTGAGGCTCTAATAAATCGAGTGTCCCGATGATCTGCGCGAATACTCCTCCACGATCGATATCCGCCACCAAAACGACCGACGCATCGGCTAACTCAACCACAGGCCAATTCACCAAATCCCGATCGCGAAGATTGATTTCCGCGGCACTCCCTGCTCCTTCAACGACGATACACTCATACTCGTCAGCCAGTCGTGCATAGCAGTCTCGAACAATCTTCAAGAGGGTCTCTTTCCGATTAAAGTATGCGAGCGCATCCAGCGCCTCGTAGACCTGGCCTCTCACCACAACCTGCGATCGGGAATCCGACTCGGGCTTGAGCAGAATCGGATTCATGTCCACGGTCGGCTCGATCCCACAGGCTTGAGCTTGCAGTGCCTGCGCACGCCCGATCTCTCCCCCATCGAGCGTGACGAACGAATTCAGCGCCATGTTCTGCGCTTTGAACGGCGCGACCCGCACGCCTCTTCGTGACAAGAGTCGGCAGATCCCTGCGACGATGAGGGTCTTCCCCACATCGGAGCCGGTTCCAAGAATGGCAATGGCTTTGCCGGGCGTCCTCGGAGCCGTCATGGTTTCTTTCCTGGACTGCGCGGGGTACGCCGAGCATGCCAACGTACATAGCGGGCCAGCCCTTCTGTGACCGCCGTCCCAATCACCCGCCCGACGAGTTCCCCGAGCACAGTATGGGTCCCACTATATCGCTGACGAGGGCCATTTCCACTTACCACCACGACCGCGTCTGTCCCCGTTCCTGTCGCGCCTGAGCGACCGGTCCAGCTCTTCACCTTGGCACGCAGCAGGACAGCTGTCTTGGCTTCAGTCGCAACTTGCACCATCCCGACCATCGCGGAGGCGGAAAGCGTCGCGTTGGTCACAAGAATCAGATTGATCGTCCCGGCTTGCGTCTGGCTGTTCATACGCTGTCCCAACAGCACCGGCTCACCTGCTCGCACGGCATTCGACGTTCCAACCGTAACAAATCCTTCAACCCACATCTCATCATGAGCCGCTCGCACTGTGACCAAGTCCGCGAGCGAGACAGCCGTCATCAGACCAACGAATGGATCGCGAATACCAAGTGAGAGGGCGAGCTGACTCAGCGTTCTAGCAGGATCAGCACAGCGCACATCCTTGTCACGATCACCTTTCGCCGTCGAATTGGCCGCCACTTGATGGTTCAAGATGTACCTGGCTCGCGTGACCCCACCGGCCCTGGGAGCAGAAGAAAGAACGGTTCTCAGGCCCCCAAGATCGACGATAAGCGTCTTTCGTCTGACCCGAAAGGCGGTCTGCATCCCGCGCGTACTCGATGTCTTCATGGCTATGGCTTCCCCACGCAAGAGCCCAGGGCTGCCAGCAAGCGCCGATTGTCCTTCTCAGTCTTGACCGCAACTCGAATCATCTGAGATGTGAGGCCTGGCATCGTCGAACAGTCTCGAACCAGAATCCTCTCAGCAGCCAGACGTGCCGTCACCTCAGCCGCACAGGTTGAGACGGGAAGTTCGATCAACACAAAGTTCGCGGCTGACGGATAGCAACATAGACCGGATAGGTGACGAAGCCCGCGCATAAGCCGCGACCGTTCACCCTTCATGAACGTGCGGCTTGTTGTCGCATAGGCATGATCGCGCAGCACCGCAAGTGAGACCTCTTGAGCCAATGAATTGACCGACCAGGGAGGCTGGCAATCTTTCACCCGTTCCACGACCTTGCTCGCGCCAACCAGATAGCCGATTCGCAGCCCCGGCATGGCATAAAACTTCGTCAGACTGCGTAGCACCATCATGCGCGGATACTCGCGCACCATCGGAATGACAGACTGAGCCGGACAGTAATCGATAAAGGCCTCGTCCACGATCAACCACCCCTGCTGCCGCTCGACGGCTTCAGCAAGCTCCCGCACAGCGAGCCGGTCCATCACCTGACCGGTCGGATTATTGGGATTGCACAGAAAGACGGCGTCGAATCCTGACCGTTTGCCAGAAAGTTGTCGCAGCGTTTCGTTTAATGGGGGGCGAAATTGCTCTTCATGTGTAGCGTGAACGTACCGAACCGAACTGCCTGCGTCCGTCAGCGCATGCGCATATTCCTCGAACGTAGGACCCATCACAAGCGCGGACGTGATTCTGAGTGCGCGAGGCAATAGATGGATCAACTCGGTTGAACCATTGCCGACGAGAATCATGTCCGGATCGACCGCACATTGTTGCGCCAACTCTTGCGTGAGCTGCCAACAATCTGGATCCGGATAATGGACGATCTGCTTGAGCGCCGCGCGAATGGCGCGAAGCCCTGTG